>JAZRKS010000279.1:0-21227 GCA_045646445.1 Eubacteriales bacterium
GGAACGGATGAATACCAAAATCAATGGGCTGGCGCAGCAAACGGCGATATCGTTATCAGCACAGGTCCTGTAAACAAAGATACTACTGATATTGGCGCAATTGCAGGCGCAACAATTACCACAAACGCTTATCAAAAAGCAATTAAGGCGGCATTTACCGCATTCGAAATTTTGACCGCAAACGGAGGTGAAGAATAATGACAAAAGAAAATAAACTCTTAATTATTCTTCGCGGAATCATTATGGAAAACCCCGTTCTGATTCTCGTTCTCGGAACTTGCCCCACACTGGCAACGACCACCTCGGTCATTTCCGCTTTTTCGATGGGCATTGCGGCAACTATCGTTTTGATCTGCTCGAACGTGGTTATCTCCGCGCTCCGCAAGATCATTCCCGATTCTGTAAGAATTCCCTGCTATATCGTTATTATCGCGGCATTCGTAACTGCGGTGCAAATGCTTTTGCAAGCCTTTCTGCCTGCGATCTACGATATGCTTGGCGTTTACCTTGCACTCATCGTTGTAAACTGCATCATTCTCGGCAGAGCTGAAATGTATGCAAACAAGAATACCGTGCTCGACTCCGCACTCGACGGAGTCGGCATGGGTCTTGGCTTCCTCGTAGCCCTCATTTTGATGGCAACCCTGCGTGAGGTATTCGGCAACGCAACCTTTGCAGGCATCGAGATCCCCTTCCTTACCAATTACAAGATCCCGATCCTGACACAGGCTCCCGGCGGCTTCCTCGTTTACGGTATCGTGATTGCCGTAATGAACAAGCTGACCGAAAAGAAGGGTGGCGTTAAGAGAAAGTCCTTCTCTTGCGAAGGATGCCCCTCGAGCGCAACCTGCAACAAATCCACTTGCTCGAACACTTCCAACAAGGAGGTAGAAGAAAATGCTTAAAGAACTCATTCTCATTTTGATGGGCGGCGTTCTCATTAACAACTACGTCCTGCAGCAATTCCTCGGAATTTGCCCCTTCCTCGGTGTTTCCAAAAAGGTAAACCAAGCAACCGGTATGGGTGTTGCCGTTACCTTTGTAATGCTGGTTGCAACCGCTGCAACCTGGCCCATCTATCACTACATCCTCGCTCCCGACTACACGTATCTGCAAATCATCGTATTCATTCTCGTTATCGCATCTCTCGTTCAGTTCGTTGAAATCATTCTCAAAAAGTTTATCCCCTCGCTGCACAAGTCCTTGGGTATTTACCTGCCTTTGATTACAACCAACTGTGCCGTGCTTGGCGTTACCCTGAACAACATTACCGCAAAGTACAACTTCCTTGAGTCTATGGTCTCCACCTTGGGTGTAGGTCTTGGCTTCCTCTTGGCAATGGTGCTCTTTGCCGGTGTTCGCTCGAGAATTGAAAACTGCCCCGCCCCCAAGTGCTTTAAAGGAATTCCGATCACCCTGGTTGCGGCTTCCATTGTAGCACTCGCCTTCTTTGGCTTCTCCGGCGTGGTTGAAAATCTGCTTGGCGCATAAGGAGGTAAAAAATGACCATTCTAATTCCTACTATCCTTTTGGGAGCAATCGCTCTCGTTTGCGCAATCGTTTTAACGCTCTCCAATCTCTTCTTTGGTGTAAAAGAGGATGAAACCGCAAAGGCTATTAGAGAGTGCCTGCCCGGTGCAAACTGTGGCGCGTGCGGCTACACCGGCTGCGACGGCTATGCAAAGGCTTTGGCAGACAGAACCGAAGAAAAAACAAATCTTTGTGTTCCCGGTGGTGATAAGACCGCCCAAACAATTGCCGCAACGCTTGGCGTTGAGGCTGAGGACGTTGTAGAGCAGGTTGCATACGTTGCCTGCCACGGCACCTGCGATGCTACCGAAAGAAAATACGACTACACAGGTCTTAAGAGCTGCATTGCCGCAAACCTTGTGTATAACGGTGACAAAACCTGCATTTATGCCTGCCTCGGCTACGGCGACTGCACTCGCGTTTGCCCCAAGGATGCTATTCGCATTGAGAACGGCGTGGCTTTGGTAGATCCCCAAAAGTGCATTGGCTGCGGCATGTGCGTTCGCGAATGTCCCAACCACATCATCAAGCTCGTAAGAGACACCGTTAAGGTTGTTGTTCAATGCTCCAACCACGACAAGGGTGCTGTTACACGTAAGATTTGTACCAACGGTTGCATTGGCTGCATGAAGTGCCAAAAGGCATGCCCCAACGGTGCCGTTAAGGTGGAAAACAACTTGGCAACCATCGACTATTCGCTTTGCACCGGCTGCGGCGCGTGCGTTGAGGTCTGCCCCGTACATTGCATTCACGAAGATAACTTCATCTGCGGCGCACACTAATCTAACGGGCTGCACAGTTCGCGCAGAACAAAAGCCACTCACAAGAGCATTCCAATTCAACTAAATTTATTAATGCGTTTTTATAAGGTTGAAATCCGCCTAAGATTTCGGCGGATTTCTTCCTTTTCTATGTGGCTTTTGTTCTGCGCGAACTGAAGCAGCCCTATAAAATGAGGAAGAAAGGAGAAGATAAAAATGGAAGATCAAACCCCTACCCCAAAAAAGAACTACCGCTTGGATATCATCATCATTGCGGCAATTTTGCTCGCCTCTCTCCTGCTTCTCCTGATTATGACGCTTTCTAAAAAAGAAGGCTCGGTTGTTGTGGTTGAAATTGACGGCAACGTGGTTGCTACCTATCCGCTCGACAAGAACGAGACCTATTCCCTCAACGGCGGCACAAACGTCCTTGTAATTGAGGACGGGCGGGCTTATTTGAACTATTCGAACTGCCCCGACCACACCTGCGAGAAAACCGGCAAGATACAGTACGTTGGGCAATCGATTATTTGCCTGCCGAACAAGGTTGCAATCACCATCAAGGATGAAAGCGCCAACGGTGGCGGTGCCAACGGCGGCGTTGACTTTGTTTCTTAAGGAGGGGTTGCCGTGAGAAGTAAGAAAACACTGCATTTGACAACAATGGCTTTTGTAATTGCATTTGCCATGATCCTTTCCTTTGTAGAAAGTCGCATTCCTGCCTTTGTAGCCATTCCCGGTGTAAAGGTGGGACTTGCCAACATAGCGGTCATTTTTACCCTTTATAAGTTTGGGGTAAAGGAAGCCGTTACCGTTTCCATCATTCGTGTGCTCCTCATCTCTATGCTTTTCGGCTCTCCTGTAAGCTTGATTTACAGCATTTCGGGCGCGACCTTGAGTTTGGTGTCTATGATACTGCTCAAAAAGCTGACGCCTCTGACAGAGGTCACAATCAGCGTTACCGGCGGTGTGATGCACAACGTGGGACAAATTGCGGCAGCATCCTTTATGCTCAGCACAAACGTGGTTGTTTACTATCTGCCCTTCCTGCTTGTTTCGGGAACCGTGGCAGGCGTTGTGGTGGGCATTGCTTCGGCTATTTTGATCAAGCGTGTCAAATTGAATCAGCACTGACCTATAAAACAAAAAACCGTTCGAGTTAATCGAACGGTTTTTTATTTTTATCGCTGACCGAAATAAGCCCATACGCCGCGGAGCACCTCAAGTCCGCGTGAGCTCAATCCCCTGTTGACCACAAAAGCGGCAATCACAAAGGCGACCAAGCCAATTGCCAAGCCGAACAAAACAGTTACGGTAAGCTCTGCGATCTTCATGCGGCGCAGATCCTTGCGGCTCATGCCTGCAAGGCGATAAAGCTCAAATTCCTCACGTCTTGCGCGCAGGCTTTCATAGGAGATATCGATCATTCCAATCAAAGAGAAGATGATAAACACAACGAGCAATATCTTGCCTGCATCGATGTAGGTCTGCACGGCGGAAATAAAGCGCCCGAGGAGCGTGTTTACCTCGGAAATGGGGGCAAGCTCGCTTGCCGTCGCTTGGGAAAGATCATTCAAAAGCGTAGCCTTGGAGACGCCCTCCTTGCCCTTTACCAACAGCATATTATAGGGGATGCCAACATCCTCACAGTTTATTGCAAGATAGTTGGCGCAAACGTTTGCAATTTTGACGACCTCAAATTCGAACTTTACGCCCTCCAGATCCATTGCAAGCGTGTCCCCCACCTTGAGGTCGTGGGTGTGCGCGGTGCCGCGGCTCACAATGATCTCATTGCCTTTGAGTTGACGGTCTACGGTCATCCATTCGGCAAAAGCAGAGAGATCGTCTGCCGAAACGACCATACCCCAGCTGCTTTGCGTCATGTAGGCGCGGTAAACGGTTTGGGCACTTTGGCAGGTCTGCGTTTTTTGATAAGCACGCTCGGTGGCGTTGAGAACGGTGTAGTCTGCCTCAAAAATGTGATTGAAATTGTGAACCTGCGCACCAACGCTGATAAAGACAATGCCGATAACCAAAACGATTATAACGATAAGCGCACACAGGCGTGCAATGTTGTGCAGCAGCTTGAGCGAGCAAACGTTTTTGAGCGCATAGCGCAAAGCGATTGCAGAAGATTTTTGCGAACGCTTGTACTTCTTTTCCCAAGCGGAGGCTACCCCCCTGATTACGATCGGTGTGGTTGCAAAAACCAACGCCACGAGTGCGCCGAGTGCAAATACAAAAACAACCAATCGCGGCTCTGCGGGCACTAAATACATAATGCCAAGGAGCGCGGCAACAAGCAAAGAAAGATACAAGACCCACCGAATGGGGAGAGTGGTGTGTGTCGCTCCCGTTTTGCGCATGCGCCCACCGACAACAATGAAAAATGCAGTTGTCAGCGCGCACACCGCCAAAAGAATGAGTGCACTTTTGAGTACGGCCGAAGGCTTGACGGTAGGCTCAATATATTGCAGCCCCACAAAATGCGGAATGAGTCTTGTTACGGGAATTGCCAAAAGAGTTCCTAAAGGAACGCCTAAAAGCCAATAAAGCGCCGCTTCGGCATACTGCATACCCCAAAGCAGCTTGGGGCCTGCCCCCGCATACACAAGTGCCTGATTTTCTTCGGTTCTTTCGTTTGCCAAAATATAAAAGCAACAAAAAACAACCACCGCAGAAAGCAGAGCGGAAAGCCCCACCGCAAAGCCGATGATGACCTTGAGTACGGGATAATTTGCCTGTCTGATTTCAAGAGCCACCAGATCATCAAAGCGTTTTCCCTCAAAACGGGAGTCCTCTTTTAAAAGCTCTACGGCTTCAAAACGGTCTAAATCTTCGCAACCGTGCACGTTGACGTACACCTTGTTGCAGGGTTTAAAATCCTCGCCGATGGCGGAAAAAAGCAAGGAGTTGCTTGCAAAAATGCGAACGACACTGCTGATATCCACCATTACGTCGTAGGATGCCAAAAACGGCAATGTTGCAATACCTTCTATGCGGTAGGTCTTTGCGTATCCCATGGTTTCAACCACCAGCGTATCGCCAACACCGAGGTTGTGTTTTTGAGAGAACTCTTGGCTGATGAAGGCAACGTCACCAAGGGATCCCTCGGTCACTTTGCCGTATTGCGCAAAGGAAAGGTCGAATACGTCGCCAAAGCGTTCAAACTCGGTTGCCACGCCAATGGTGGTGGCATCGGTCCCCTGCAAAATCAGGGGGAGCTCGTAGCACCCTACCGCTTTGGCACCCTCGAGCACGTCGGTAACGTCATCGGCAAACAAAAAGCGCGAGGCGGAGGTGTTGCCAACGGTAACCATAAAGTGCGCGTTGCCGTATTTTGCCGCTTGGGCGGCATCGATCTCATCCTGCATGGTGCTCGCGACGGTAAAGGCAAAAATAGACGTTGCCATGGCGAGCGCCAAGGTCAGCACAATGATGACGGGCTGCAGCGGCTTTTTGCCAACGCTCCTAAAAATGTGTTTGAGTAGTAGCTTCATACAATTTTACCGTCTTTCAAATACACAATGCGGTTGCCGTATTCTGCAACGGTTTTGCTGTGGGTTACCTGCACAACGGTGGTGCCAAGCTCTTGGTTGATCGCGCGGAGCAGCTCCATCACGCGCTTCTCCATTTCGCTATCCAAAGCGCCCGTTGGCTCATCCAAAATCAAGGTTTTGGGCTTGTAAAGCAGGGCGCGCGCAATGGCAACTCTTTGGCATTGACCGCCCGATAGCTGATCGGGGAATTTTTCAAGCAGACCCGCAATGCCAAGGGCATTTGCCAAGTGTTGCAAATATTCTTTGAGCTCGTCCTCGCTCTTTCCGCCAAGAACGGCAGGGAGCAAAAGATTATCTCTTGCCGTGAGCGTGGGAATGAGCTTGTATCCTTGAAAAACAAAGCCGAGCGCGGTAGAGCGAATTTCTGCCAAACGGCGCTCGCTCATCTGTGATACACTTTCGCCGTCGAGCAAGACCTCGCCCGCATCGGCAGCCAAAAAGCCGCCCAAAATAGAGAGCAAGGTGCTTTTGCCGCTACCGCTCTCACCCATGATCGAGACGAATTCTCCGTCGGCAATATTGAGCGACACACCAAAGAGCACGCGCTCGCCGTTATAGCTTTTTTGAATGTTGGTTGCTTGAATCATGAATTCACCTCATAAGATATTGCCGGACAAAGAGCGGCAAGATAATTGGTTAACGTTTGGTAAAACTCTGCACTGCCAACGGCGGCACGCAGCTCTGCAAGGCTCACGGGTGTGAGGCTTGCAAGATAAGAAAGATATGCTTGACTGCCGTATTGCTCGATAGCAAGCGCGGAGTATTGCTCATTGGCAAGCGGAATAGCGGTCAGAGACGCAAAGGCGCTCCAATCCTTTTCGTCAAAGCGAGAAAAAATAGAGTTGATCAGCGCTTCCCTATCCCCTGTGCGCAGGGCGGCAATATCCTCGGGCAAAAGCTTATCCATTGCCGATGCCACAAGCGCTATGGCGTCACTCATAACGGCGGAAAGGCGCCCCAAGTCACCGCTCTCTTGGAAGGCGGCAGAAAGCTTTGCACGATAGGAGCCATCCTTGCCTGTGGGCAGATAGGAGAGCAACAATTCCCAACCCTTGGGGGTGATATCGATTTGCGAAACCTTTAGGTGATGAAGGATCTCCAAAACCTCGGCATCGCTAAAGGAATTGGCAAGCCCCTCGGGACTGACCGAGAGCAGCTCTGCCATAGCCGCGGTGCAGCCAACAAGTGCTCCAAAGGATTCCTTTTGAATGCCCTCGATAAAGGTCTGCTTTTCGGCCTTGAGCGCTTCGGCTTCCTCTTGATACCACGGGTATTGATATTCCTCCCATTTTTCAACGGTGCGCTCGTAGCGTGCATCGTAAATAAAGAGGCAAAGCTCAAAGAGCATAGACGCCACGTTCTCACCGCCAAAGGCATAGGTCAAGGCAAGGTAAAGCGTTCTTGTGTTTTCATAACCGACTGCCTCGCCTGCCTTTGCGGCAAGGAGCTCGTCGATCACGCTCGGGCCTTTTGCTCCCAGCGTTGCAAGCACCTCGCGATAGCGCTCCTCGGAAACGGTGTGAGAGGAAAGAATGGCACTGACGCGTTGCGCATAGTTCGCCAAGCGCGCCTCAACCTTTGCGGGAATTTTATCGGTTGCCGCTTGTGTGTAGGCATAGATAACCAACGCGTGCACCGTTTCCTCTGCCAATGCTTGCACCTCGGTGCTGTAAGCAGGGTCTTTTTCAATTGTAATACCCGTTGTGTGCGAGTCTCCATTCCCCTGCCCGCATCCCGCAAGGGAGAGGACAAAGAGGGCGGCAAGGCACACGGGGAGGATTCGTTTGTAAAAATATCTCATAAGCATCCTCGTTTAATACGATAAAAATGAATGGCGAGGAGCAGAAAGGCTTCTGCCCCTCGACGCTCACTTTTATACCTGCAAAATGCAAAAGTGGCATATACTTGGCAAAAGCCGACTGTTTTACCAATCGGCTTTTGCTTTTTTTAAAGACGAATTCGTTTGCCCTTCAATTAGCCAAGCTTAAATTGAAGTGCGCCTTCAAATTCGATATAGTCGGTAGACAGGTAGCCCTCGTAAACAACCAAATGGTCGATGTCAACTGCGAGGGTAACGGAATCTTCGTCACCGGAAGCGGTGACCGTGCCGTCTACGTAGGTCATGCCCCAAACCTTGAGCAACAGGTCAAGGGTAACTGCATCACCGGTTTGGGTTGCTGCAAGCTCAACAACAAGCTCTTCTGCATCATCGGTAAGAGAAAGCTTTACGCCCTCTTCGGTGATCTCGTAACCGAGCGTGTAGATTGCGCCGTTGTAGCCGATAACGATGTTATCTGCGCCCTCTTCGTTGTCGATCCATTCAAGGCTGCCGTTGAAGATCTCAACAATCTCCTTAGTGGGTTCTTGACCCTCGTAGTAGTGATAGTCATAATCGTATACAACAAGAGATGCCTTCAAAATTGCATCAAGTGCTTCGCTGAGAACGATCTCAAGCAGAGCCATAGTGGTGTTGGCACCGTTTTCAAGATCCTTAACCTCACCGGTAAGGGTGTTTTCGGTGAACGCAAAACCAATGGATGCAATGGGGGCTTCGTCCTTGTAAAGAACACCGGTAATCTGATCACCGTCAATGGTAACGGTCAATTGATCCATACCCTCGGTGGTCTCGTTCAGGTCATCGTGTGCGATCGCGTTGAGAACCTTGGTGCCATCCTCAAGGGTGGTGTAGGTAACCTCAAGCCAAGTTACGTACTCTTCAACAGTTACGCAGTTTTCGCAGGTGTAACCGGGTACGACAATAATAATTTCGCCACCTTCGGGCATTGTGCCTGTAACATATCCACCCTCCGGCATGGGTTTGGTCTCATATTCGTATTCAGGCTGTGCTATTTCGTGGTTGTGCTCTGTATACACGAAATAGCCCTTCACTGCCGCGTATGCTTCGGTAACAACACCGTTTACGGTAACGAAATTGAAAACGAGAAGATCGTTTGTGCCGTCGTTGAGGAAGGAATTCAAATTGACGATAACGTCATCGCCTTCCGTTGTTCTCACTACAGAAATAACGCCGGCAGCACCCTCATCCTCACTGTCGGTAACGGTGAGCAGGAATTCATTTTCCTTTACGTTGATGAGAACATTGGTAGTTGCCATGTCAAGGTTCAAAACCTTTTCTTCACCGAGGTCCGTGTACTTAAGTGTTGCAAAGGTTACGTACTCGGATGTGGGCGGAATTCCGGTAATAATATCACCGGTCTCGGGATCATAATACGAGGGAGCTCCGGGAATGTAAACGTAACCGCTGATAGCTGCCTGAAGCTCGGTAACAACGTTGTTTACAATAACGTGCTTGTAATTAAACAGTTCATTTTGAGCATCGTTAAGAACAACCTCAAGGGTGTTGATAACGTCTTCACCTTCTACAACCTCGGTGTTGGTGATGCTGCCAACGGCAACGGTTTCACCGTCTTCGGTAACGGTAACGAGGATCTTGCCATCCTTTTCGGTCAGGGTGATTTTGTTTCCTTCTGTGTCGTGGACAGTCAACGTCTTTTCGCCCTCGGCATCGTCGTAAGCGAGGACGATAAAGATTACAAATTCAACCTCGGGTTCGGTTTCATAATATTCGTCGGTTTCGGGATCGTAGTAGCCGTAGGTAGGACCGGTAACGTAACCGCCGATAGTGGCGGTGCAATGGGTTACAACGTCGTTTTCAACAACGACTCTGTAGTGTACCAAATCGTTTTCTCTATCGCGGATATTTACCTCGTAGGAATAGATAGAACCGTCGGTTTTTATGATTTCGGTCATTTCAAAGCCGTTGGGGAGAGTTGCGCTGATAACGGTCCTGTTGCCGTCTGCCACAACGCTGTACACAATGTCTGCAAACACATAATACATTTTAACAATGTTGCCTTCAGCATCCGTGGTGACGGTGTAAACGATCTGCTCGTCGATCATATCGATCATGGTGTAGAGATTTTCGAAGGGCAGCAGCTCGTCAAAGGAAACGGTTTGCATAACTTGTGCAATTTGTGCCAGAGCGTTTTTGAGGTTGGTAACGAATACCAACTTGTCGGCACCGGTGATGCCGCTAAGCTCGGTGATAACGTCTACCAAGGTCATGTCGTAGCGGTCAGCAATTTGAGATTCAATGCTGAACTCCATGCCGGTAGCTACGTAGATATAAAGATCGATGAGAGTGTAGATGTCACCGATTGCAACACCGGAAATGTCTGCAAGATTAACTGCAGCGTTTACAACGTCCTTGATCTTCTTATCGGGGAGGGTTTCGAGGAACTCTGCCACAGCGGCTACAACGTTTTCGCCGTAAACAGATTCGAGATATTCTGCAATGGTCTTGCCTTCTACCTCGGCAACGAGCTTTTTGAGAACTGCGATATTGAGCGTGCAGGTGGTGTTACCATTCTCATCGGTGGTAACGCTCATGATCTCTTTGCCAAGCAAAGCAAAGAGGTTTGCGATGTGCTCAGCGTATGTGGGATCGATGCTGCCAAGCTCCCCTACCAAGGAATCAATAACGCCTTGGGTGAGCAGGTCGCGCAGGTTTGCGAGCTCAACGAAGAGACGGCCGTTATCGAGGATTTGCTTGAGCGTTTCGTAATCGCCAATGCCAAGCATTTGTGCCAGTGTGCCGTAAACCAGCTCGGACATGTTAGCGCCCATGTTTTGACCGTTCATTGCAACGGAGATATCATCACCGTTTACAAAGAAGTAAATTTCGATGTAATCTGCGTTGTTTTTGTTAACAACAACATCCTTGGAAGCAACGATGCCGGAAAGCAAGGTTTCAGCAAAACCGATTTTGATTTGGAGGTGTGCCTTGAGGATCTCGGAGGTGCTATCAACAACTGCCTCTGCGATTTCTACAAAGATAGATTGCTTGTAGCCAAGCTCCTCGGATTTGGAGTCGTTCATCTCGCAAACGTAAACGAACTCGCTACCCTTGGTCAACTCAAGGGTTGCAGCAAAGCCGCCGATGACTTGAAGGAGAAGATCGGAAACCTCGGGCAGGGTGATGCCAAGTGCCTCGATGGTTTCGGTTTTTGTATCACCGCAGTTTCTGCAAACGCTGGTTTTGGAACCGTTCTCGGTTGCAGTGGGATACTCATAGGTGGTGTCATACAGGTGACCGAGTGCGGGGATAACGGTCTTGTTGCCTTCAACGTAGCCGCAAAGCTGGCAAACGTGGAATGCTGCTTCGCCGTCCTCGGTGCAGGTAGGTTGCTTTGCTACAACCTCCAGCATTTGGTGGCCTGCAGGGGTTTCGTTATCGGTGTAGGAATCACCGCAGGAGCAGGTGTGCTTTGTGTAGCCCTTTTCGGTGCAGGTGGGGGCAACTACCTCGGTGGTGTAGTTGTGCGTGTGCGGTTCTTCTTTTTTGCCGAAGCAAGACGTTACGGAGAACATCATTGCAGCAACGATCAAAAGAGCAAGGAGACGAACAGCCAACTTCTTTGTAGATCTCATAGTGAAAACCTCCTTTTGTGTTGATTGGGATCCATTTTCAATATATCACTTTTTTGCCGATTTGTCAAGGCTTTAGATATAAATATATATCTAAACTTAACTATAGATAACAAATTCGGGCGCGATTTATACCAAATTCAGCAAAAACTCCCCAACCCTCTTGGCAAAGGTTGGGGAGCTTTTTAAAATCGAGAGCTTACGCATCCAAATGCGCAAAAATTTGATTCCAAACCGCATCGTCCTGCGCGGTGATCTTTTCCCAATCGAAGGATGCAACAAAGGCGGCTTTTTCCTCTTGTGTCGCGTTCTTCTTTTTGGCAAATTTTGCGCGTGCCTTGCCAAACTCGCCAAGCAGCCCCACGGCATCAGCGTTGTAGTTGGGGTTGTGTCCCTTGCCCGAAACGAGCAAAAGATCGATGTTTTTGTTTTCTTTCAACCCCTCTTTGAGAATATCGTGATGCACGCGGCGGCATAGCTGGTCGTCCTCGGAGTAGATGAGAAGTGCCTTGACGTTGGCGTTTTTGAGAGACTCGACCGCATTGTATTCAAAAAACTTGGGGTTGGATTCACGCTCCAACGCAAGAACTGCACGGCGGTATCCCTTCAGGGGTCCTGCAAAAAAGGTTTTGATCATTTCCTCTACCGAAACAAAGCCGCAAAGAGCCACAATGTGACTGATTTCGGGGTGCAGAGCTACAATGTTGAGGGTGGAAAATGCGCCCCAGCTATGCCCCATCACCGAAATATCGCATCCTACAAAACGCTCGTCTGCTTTGATGGTTGTGATGCAGTCGTTCAGGTCACACAAAGATTGTGCAAGACCGTTGGGGCTCTTGCCACCCGACTCCATGCAACCTGTATGGTCATAGGCAAACACGCGATAACCGTGCGCACACAGCTTTTCGATTTCTTTCATATACGCGCGGTGACCGCCACCAAAGCCGTGATCAAAAACGATGAGTCTGCCCGCGATGGGATTCTCATAGGAATAAATATATCCCTGCAAGGTGTGCCCCATAGAGGATTGGAACGCGTACGCCTCGCTTTGGAGTCCTGCAAAATCAGCGGCAGAGTAATAAAATACGGTTTGGGTATCGTCACAACGTGTGTGCATCATACCCTTGTAGCCATTGACAACTTGTTTTTCAAAAATCATGGTTGCTCTCCTTTATGATGGAAATCGTTTAAAAATTCATCTGCCTCTTGGCGGTTGGTGAAAATAAAAATCGTTTTGTCGTTGTGTTTTTCGAGCAACTCTAACACCCTTGGCTTTTGCTCCTTGTTAAAAGTTTTAATAAACTCAATAAACTCGACATCTTCTTCGATTTCAACCCACGGCATATCGGGGCGTATCGTTCCGCGTCTTTTTTTAACGCCATCAAGACAAATGTCGAGCGGATAGTCGAGAAAGAATACTGTATCGCACACTGCAAGGCGCATCTCCATTGTGGATGCGTAGTTGCCATCAATGATCCATTCATCTTTTTCGATAACAGATGACAGCCGCTCAAGAAAAACAGATTTTTCTACCGTAGTTTTGTCGGCGTTCCAATATAGCATATCGAGGTAATATAACGGAATGCCTGTTTTTTGATGCAGTTCCCGCGAGAACGTGCTTTTCCCACTCCCGGGGCAGCCAATAACAATTACTTTTTTCATACCGTACATTACTCGGAATCACTCTTTCCAATGTTGCATTTGGAGCATAATGTTTGCAAGTTTTCAAGTACGGTTTCTCCGCCTTTCGACCACGGCACAACGTGGTCGATGTGTAATTCTATCGACGGATTCTTTGCAGGAGAAGCACCACAGGCGCAACACTTAAAGTTGTCACGTTTTAGAACTATATATCTCAATTTGTTTGATACGGTACGCGATTTTGTTTTTGCACAAGTTGGTTTTTTCTGTTTCGCAACTCCACATTCCGGACACTTACGAAGCCACACATCGCATCCGTTTGCCATATACTTGTGCCCACAGTCAAGGCACTCCATTTCAAAAAACTTTTGATTGTAATGTGTTTGGGAAATTCCTCGATAGCCAAGATTTTTTTGATTGTTCTGATTTATATATCCTACATCTGTCGTTTTCATGCAATCTCAACCTTTCAATCAATGTCTTCAACAGGCAGTACCAAATGGGTACGTTTTTTGATAGCCATCTCTTTAAAATATGCATCCTCGAGAGGAATCCACTCCTCAAAAAAGCGCTTTGCAACCGAAGGAGAATTGCGCTTTGAAATCCTTTCTTTTTGATATGTCGAATCAATATCTAAAAATATTGCCAGCCCGTAGTATTCGCCAAATGCAGGATGCATAGAGTACACACCCTCAATAACGGTGAGCGGTTTTTGCACAACGGTGATTGCCTCGCCCAAGCTTTGGCTTGCGCAATCAAACGGGCGATAGCTTACGGTTTTGTTTTTGTTCAACGGCTCTATGACCTCACACAAAAAGCGTTCTTTGTCAATATTGCCACCAACCTCCGATAAACGCTCTGGGGTTCGTTGCTCAGGGCGCAAAAAGAAATCGTCCATATGCAATACGTTGCAGTCATATACCTCTTGCAAAATACTTGCAAGTGTCGTTTTGCCACCGGCACTGCCCCCCTCAATGGCGACGGTTGCGCGACCGTTTGCAAGGAGTTTATCGATTTGAGCAAACACCGGCAGGAATGCGACGTATCGGTTCGCAATGACGCGATAGGCAGGCTTATACGCCGCGCGAAATGTCTCGGAGTGATGCACGGCAGGATAGCCCAATTCTTTCCACGTATCAAGGTTTTGGTTGAATTCATCGACGTCAAGCGGCAAAGTGCCACTTGTGACAAGCTCTTTTGCAACCTCGATTTTTTCTTCCAAACCTGCCCTGCCCTCCTCTTCCTTTTGGGCGGAAAGGCAAAACAGCTTTGCAAGCGTTTTGGGAGTTAACCCCTCGTTGAGGCAGGAGAGATGCACACGGCTATAGTCGCCGTCAAGCGGTTCTGTTTTGAGCCCTTCTGCTTGCGAGAGCGTTGCATATTCCCTCTCAATGTAATTCAGCGCGACATCCTCACTTGACACCAAATGCTCACACCCGAACGCGCTTTGAAAGAGATATTTGAAAACATCTTCCGCCTGCAAATTTGGGTAGGTTTTGCAGTGCTGTATTAAGTTTTGGCGTGTTTTTTCGTTGCTTGTTGTTTTGTTCATTGGTTTGCGGTCTCCATGTTTTCAATGGCAACGGTAAGTCCTTTTATCATCTCCGCCATCTCCATTGCGGGCTCCTTGCCCTGCTCGGTGGAATACGGAATGTGCACAAAGCCCACCTTGGTTTGGGTGTTTTGATAGCGGTGCAGCAGCGTGTATAAAAGGTCGTTGCAAACGTATGCACCGGCAGAATAGGATGCATGCGCCGCAACACCCGAAGCAACAATTGCATCTGCCATTTGGCGCACGGGTAAGGTGGAAAAATACGCGCAAGGTCCCTCTGAATTGATGGGTTCGTCCTTGGGCTGTTGCCCTTTGTTATCGGGGATTTTGGCGTAACGGAGATTGATTGCCACAAGCTCGGGGGTGATGGCACTTCTGCCACCTGCCTGACCGATGCAAAGGATGACGTCGGGCAAAAGCTCTTCTGCCGCTGCAAGCACAACTTGTGCTGCCTCGCCGAACACCACGGGGATGCGCGATTTTGTGAGTATATAGTCACCTATTTCATTAGGCAAGCGCGAAACTGCTTCCCACGAGGGGTTGATCTCCTCGCCGCCAAAGGGCTCAAATCCGGTTATCAAAAGCTTTTTCATTGATACTCCTTGATAATTCTTTCAAGAATTTCTTCATCTGCGGGGCAAAAGTCATAGTTGGAAATTTCACGCGGTGTGATCCATTTGATGTCGTTGTGCTCCAGCTTTTTGGGCTCTCCCTCGGCGACGGTCGCGTGGAAAAGAGTGAGATGTACTAAGAGATCGGGGTATTCGTGTGTGACGTCCATAAACACCTCGCCTACAGACAGAAGAACGTCAAGCTCCTCTTGGCATTCGCGAATGAGGGCATCCTCCTTGGTTTCCCCCGCTTCGACTTTGCCGCCGACAAACTCCCAAAGAAGCCCTCTTGCCTTGTGTGCGGGGCGTTGACAAATCATAAATCTTTCGCCCTGCCAAATCAGGGCGGCTACTACTTCGGTCATACAGACACCTCTTGTGTTTCTTTTTCTCCTTTATTATAGCAAAACAAGAAGAACTTGTCAATATTTTCGGCATACTTCCCCACACTCAAGAATATACTATTCTACAAATTTGTTTTATGGGGGAATTATGAAAGAACGATCGGTTGGACTTTGGCAGCTCTGGGGCTTTGCTGTGACCTCGTTTTTAGGGACGGTGTTGCATTTTCTTTACGAATGGCTTGGCAAAGCGATATGGATTGCACCGCTCTCGGGCGTAAACGAATCGACTTGGGAGCATATGAAGCTGCTCTTTTGGCCGATGTTCCTTTACGCCATTGTGCAGAGTTTCTTTTTTAAAAATCGAGAGGACTTTTGGTGTGTGAAGCTGCGCGGAATCCTTTTGGGGCTTGCGCTCATCCCCATCATTTTTTACACCTACAACGGCGTGATTGGAAAATCCCCCGACTGGATCAATATTGCAATCTTTTTCGTTTCGGCGGCAATTGCGTATCTGTATGAGACAAAGTTATTCAAAGCTGAAACAATTACTTGCAAGCGCCCCAAATTGGCAATTGGCGTGCTATGCGCCATTGCCCTCTGCTTTGTAATATTCACATTTGCTACACCCCAAATTGAGATTTTTAAGGATCCGTTGACAGGTATCTTCGGAATATAAAAAAGAGACTCTGCAAATATTTGCAGAGTCTCTTTTTACCTTGACCTATTCGTGTTTTTATGATATAATACATATATAGACCGCATTTTGAGCATCAACATTTTATAAAGGAAATTGAACTATGGAAAATTTGATTATCCGTTTAGAGACACACAACGATTACAGAGCTGTTGAAAATTTAACACGTGAGGCGTTTTGGAACGTCTACAAACCGGGTGCGGACGAGCATTATTACGTTCACATGATGCGAAATCACCCCGACTTTCTCCCCGAGCTTGCATTTGTACTCGAAAAGGACGGCGAAATCATTGGTAACATTATGTACACAAAGGCGTGGCTTGAGGACGAGAACGGACATCGAAAAGAGATCCTTTCCTTTGGTCCGCTTTGCGTTTTCCCTGCATATCAAAGACAAAAGCTTGGCAAGATTTTGATTGAACACTCCTTTGCGGTTGCACGCAAGATGGGTTATGATGTAAACATCAATTTTGGCAATCCCGGCAACTATGTCAGTCGCGGATTTGTCAGCTGCAAAAAAAAGAACGTCAGCTTTGTTGTGGATGGCAACTTCCCTACGGCACTTCTCGTAGCCGAGCTTATTCCCGGCGTACTTGACGGCAGAAAGTGGATGTATATCCCCTCCACCGCCGCCGACTGCTGTGAAGACACCGCCGCAGTTGAAGCGTTTGATGCAACCTTCCCTCCCAAAGAGAAGAAATGGATGCCAAGCCAAGAGGAGTTCTATATTTATAGCCATTCTTCTGTTGTTAGATAAATCAAAATGCCATTTGGAGGCAGTGCTATGAAACACACCGTTACCGTTTTGCCCCACAATTTTATATGTTCGGTTGTGCACGGAGCCAACCTTTTGGAGGTGCTCTCACAAAACGGCTTTTTCATCCCCGCTGCCTGTGGCGGACGGGGGAGCTGCGGCAAATGCGCCGTCAAGTGTCGCACAGCAAATGATGAGGACTATCAAACGGTGCTCTCCTGTCACACGTCGGTTGTGTCGGATTTGACCGTCCTTTTGGATGCCGATGCCAACGGCAAGGATTGGAAGGTCTCCGCCCTCTCGCAACATCAGGGAAAAGAGGTTGGCATGCTCCTTGACATTGGCACCACCACGCTTGCCGCTTATCTTGTGGACAAGATTACAGGAAAAACCTTGGCAAAAGCATCCGCTCTCAATCCGCAAGGGGCGTTTGGCGCGGACGTCATCAGCCGCATCAGCGCCTTTGGCGAGGGGCGTGGTGAGGATATGCGCGCCGCCGTTGTGAATGCCACTAACCGCATCATTGCCGATTTTGAACGCACGGGTGCGCAAATTGACGAGCTGATTGTGGTGGGCAACCCCACAATGCTCCATCTGTTCATTGGTGTCGATCCCTCGGGTATCGGCTCCTATCCCTTTACCCCTGCCTTTGTTGACACCAAACATTTTGCAGGTGCGGACATTGGAATTGACACCCCTCGTGTGCGCTTGCTCCCCTCGATCAGTGCCTACCTTGGCAGTGACGTGAGCGCAGGCATTCTCGCGTGCGAGATGAATAAAACGAACGAAACACAGCTGTTTATGGACCTTGGAACAAACGGCGAGATCGTACTCGCGCACGAGGGAAAGCTCTATGCGGCATCGACCGCGGCAGGGCCTGCCCTTGAGGGCGCAAACCTCTGTTGCGGAATGGGTGGCGTTTCGGGTGCTATCGACCGCATTTGGTGCGAGGACGGACAGCTGCACTTTACCACCGTTGACAACGCACCCGCGCGCGGCATTTGCGGCAGCGGACTGCTTGACTTGATTGCCCTGCTCCTTGAAGAGGGCATTCTTGACGAGACGGGTGCTTTTGAGGAGGCGTGCGACTCGCCTCTGCTTTCGCGTTTGGAGGACGATTGCTTTTATCTCACACCCGAGGTTTACCTCTCGCAGGACGACGTGCGACAGTTCCAGCTGGCGAAAGCGGCCATTGCGGCAGGCGTAGAGGCCATCGTAGCGCATTGCGGCGTAAAGATGAGCGAAATCACGCGCGTGTTCTTGGCGGGCGGTTTGGGCTATTATATGAGCCCTGCGAGTGCATCCCGCACGGGACTGCTTGCCCCCACGCTCCTCTCGCGCACACAGATCGTGGGCAACACCGCTCTTGCAGGCGCGCGCCTTTGCCTACTCAAAGAAGAAAACCAAACCGCTCTCGATACACTTTGCCAAAGAACCGAGACCGTAGAGCTTTCCTTCTCCCCCATTTTTTCAGAGGCATATATTGAGAATATGGGGTTTGAAACGTAAAAGAACACCCACCGAGCGGTGGGTGTTCTTTTTTGGGAATAAAGCTTTTATGATACGGTGATCACTTCATCTACATTGGCAACTTCACTTTTGGGAACTTGAATAGTAAAATATCTCCAAACTATATCCTCTGTGTTGATCGTGGGGACCTCCGTTTCTATTACAACGTACACTGTATTATCGGAAACATAGAGATTATTCACCCTCACTCCAATAGAACTTGATCCACTAAAAATTCTTGTAAGAATCAAAGCACTCTCTTCAAAAAATGCTTCATCATACAACTCTCTCCATTCGGCAATTTTATTTACCTCGTAATCGTAATTTGCATACTTCGAAAGATCATCCAAATAAGCATCGTATTCCGCTTTGGTTTTGAAGATCATATCGTCCTCCTCATAGTGCCAATGCGAGCCAAGAGTAGCCACGTGCTCTAAAGGAACTGCATGATCGGTATAATAATCGATTCTTGGAATAAAATGCTTGTCAATGCTTCTTGTCATATAAACCATAAGGGAAGTAATAGCGGATTCATCATCTCTTATTTTTTCGAGTTTTTGATGGACTTCCTCGGTAAAATCATCTCTATCAAAAGAAATGATAATTGTTTTTGTCTTATTATAAGCCGACACCTCTGCATTTGAAAATACATTTTCCATATCGTATTTTTGGACAATCGCATCAGCGGTTGTACTGCCCTGTAAAAAATAGCTGCACGAAATATGGGATATGGGGTGGAAATAGTAAATTCTATGAGGATATTTTTGGCGCAAAGCATCGGTTTGCTCTTTTAGTTCGATTTCATAATCAACCAAAATTTGAGCAAGACCTGTGGGGTTTAACACATCGTCAATGCTTTCATAGCGCACGTCAATGGGCTTTGTTTCTTCACCGTCTTCTACGTATGCTCCCATAAAATAAATATAATCAGGCTTTGACGGTGGATTTCCGCCGCCTATCCACAATTCATATTCTTCATTGATAGGGTAAATGCGAATATATAACCCCGAACCCGTTTCAATAAAGGCATATCCATCGAAGTGTTCCCAAGTTAAATTTTCGCCATGAGCTGCAATCAGTTCTCTCAGAACCGTTATGGTGAGCTTGGGAAGATCGTCTCTTACCCTTTTAGAGTACCAAATATCATATTTTTTAAGGTCTGTTACGGTAATATGCCCTGCTTGTAAAGCAGCTATCACGTTTTCCTCGGTTCCGTCCTTGTAATAAACCGTTACGTAGGCACTCTTGATGGAATCAAAGAAATAGTGAAAGTTTGCATCAGTATAAAAACATTCAAGCGCATCAGGCGTTATTATGTTTTGCGTTTTGGTTAAATCAACAATGTTGGAAACTTCTTTTGTCGGGTTATCGGGTTTCTCCGGCTCGGGAGTGGTCACCTCGGGCGTTGTTTCTTCGGGGGTAGTTCCATTAGTGGGCGTTTGCTCGGGGGTGGTTTCTTTTGGAGTTGGGGTGTTGTTGCACCCAACAAGAGCCAAGAGCATCACCAATATCAACAAATAAGCGAACAGTCTTTTCATAGTACGAACCTCCTTTTTTTTAAAATAAAAGTGTATCGATTGGGTGTCGATCAATTATAGAATAGCATAAAATATAGGGTTTGTCAAGGGAGCAAATAAATAAATAAATAAATAAATAAATAAAGAAAGAAAATCTCTCTTTTTTTCTAAAATACGCAAAAATTTTATTGAAAATAATTGTCAAATAAAAAGATGCAAGCATTTCGCTTGCATCTTTTCGTTTATTCTTTTTTCTTTTTGCGTTTGCCAAACAGCTTTTGGAGCAGTGGGGCTAAAAACGCGGGGGCGCGCCATACGATCATTTTCATCGCCATCTATCCTTTCCCTACCAATGTGGTACTACAATATATGCGACGCGCGTGAAAAATGTGCGCTCTCTTAAAATTTTATCCCTTTGCTTGGCATTCGGCTGCTTGCAATGCCTTCATGGCAGAGCGGAACACGACCTTATCGTTTTCGTGCGTGAGCGACGCTTCTACCTGCTCGAGGGGTACCCACTCGACCTGTGCGATCTCGCCCTCGCGTGCCTTAATGTTCTTTTGCGTGGTGTGCGTCAGGAAGTAGACGACCTCCTTGGATACACCCGGCATGGGATTGTAATGCACCGTTTCGCGGAATTTGCTATCGATGCGGATTTGCACCGCGGTCTCCTCGTACACCTCGCGTACAGCGGTCATGTACTCGGTCTCGCCCGGCTCCATGTGTCCCTTGGGGAATGAACGGTGACCGCCAAGCTTGTGCCGTATCATCAAAAGATATTCTTTTCCATCCTCTTCATCGCGGCGCACAACAAGAGCGCCACAGGATTTTTCACGAAGCATGTTCGGTCACTTCCTTTCCTTTGCCCACCTTGGGGATCATTGCTTCACGCGATTATTGCTCGATTTGCTCCATGATGAAGGCCTCGAGAATATCGCCCACCTTGATATCGTTGAATTTTTCAAGAGCAATACCGCACTCGTAGCCCGAAGCTACCTCACGGGCATCGTCCTTAAATCTCTTAAGCGAGGAGATCTTATCCTCAAAGATGACTACGCCGTCACGAACAACACGGATCTGCGATTGACGGGTAACCTTACCGTCCTGAATGTAAGAGCCGGCAATGGTGCCAACGTTGGGCACGTGAATGGTTTGGCGTACCTCTGCGTGGCCCAAGAGGTTCTCGCGGAACTTGGGCGCGAGCATACCCTTCATAGCCGCCTCGATCTCTTCAAGGCACTCGTAGATTACGCGATAGGTGCGAACGTCTACGTTTTGACGCTCGGCAGAGTCAAGTGCGGTCTTA
>JAZRKS010000280.1:0-3774 GCA_045646445.1 Eubacteriales bacterium
AGCGACAGATAGCGCTCAAGGAACGGCAAGCTTGCTGCCAATGCGTAAAGCGGAATAGCAAAAGCATACGATTTATGCAAGCCGATGCAGCGCATAATTTCAAACATAGCAATCACAGAACCGATTGCTATGGCCAAAGGCAAAACGGGTGTTTGGGCAAACAACAAAATGGGAATCATAATCAAAACTACGATAATTCCCGTTATGATACGTTGCTTCATAGGTCTCCTCCTTGGGAATCAAACACCGCCAAAGCGACGGTTCCTTGCATAGAACGCGGCGATAGCGGCATCAACGTCCCCCTCCCCGAAATCGGGCCAGAGAACGTCGGTAAAGCAGTATTCTGCATAAGCAGACTGCCACAACAAAAAATTGGACGTGCGCGTGTCTCCACCTGTGCGCACAATCAAGTCGGGGTCGGGGCAACCCGCGGTATAAAGGTGAGCGGCAATATCGGCTTCGGTAATATCACTTTTGCCTTGGCTGATGAGCTCGTTGCAGGCATGCACAAGCTCTTCTCTGCCGCCATAGTTAATGGCAATGTTGAGATGAAAAGAATGGTGAGCGGTCTCGCGGTTGATCCTCTCCATTTTTTGACGCAGCTCCGATGAAAAAACGGAAAGATTGCCAACAAAACGGAGATGGATATTCTCTTTTTCGGTCATAGCCGAAAACTTGTTGATATAGTTCTCCAAAATCCCCATAATGGCGTTTACTTCCTCGGGCGGTCTTTTCCAATTTTCGGTGGAAAAGGCATAAACCGTCATATAGCGAATGCCGATTTTTTGGCAATGCTCTGCTATGCGACGAAAGGTCTCGGCTCCCACCGAGTGCCCGTAGCTGCGCGGCATGCCTCGCTTTTGCGCCCAACGGCCGTTGCCGTCCATAATAAAGGCGATGTGAGACAAACGCTCGTCAACCTGAATACTCCCTGTGCTCTTTTTCTCTTTTTTGAGTGCCATTGCTTACCCCATTGATGAACAGTAAGGGGTGTGACCGACAACAAAAATTGCTGCCACACCCCCCGTACCGATCAAATTTTCATGATTTCCTTTTCTTTCTTGGACGTGATATCGTCGATCTGCTTAATGAAGCGGTCGGTGATATCCTGCACAGACTTTTCGCCTGCCTTTTGCTCATCCTCGGTCAAAAGACCGTCTTTCTTTTGCTTTTTGATTTCATCGTTGGCATCGCGACGAATGTTGCGGATGGAAACTCTTGCATCCTCACCCATTTTTTGAATCTGCTTTGCCAAGCTCTTACGGCGCTCCTCGGTGAGAGGCGGGAAAACAAGGCGGATAACGCTACCGTCGTCGGCGGGGTTGATGCCGATATCGGATGCTTGAATTGCCTTTACCATTGCTTTGAGGGTGGAACGGTCGTAAGGAGTGATGGTCAGTGTTTTGGGGTCGGTTACCGCAACGCTTGCCATATCAACAAGGCGGGTTTGCGCTCCGTAGTAATCGAAGGTTACCTTGGAAACGATTGCGCCGTTTGCTTGGCTTGCGCGGATGGTGGAAAGATTGTTTTCGTAAACGTCAATGCTCTTTTGCATTCTTTCTTCGGTGGGCTTTGTGTTGAATTTCATATTCGTTAAGTCCTTTCTATGTAAAATCTTATGTTTTTCAATTGTGAATTGCCGTGCCTACGGACTCGCCCATAACAACACGGTAAATGTTTTCGGGGTCGGCAAGGCCGAATGCATAGCCCGAAATATTGTTATCCATGCAGATAGTAGATGCCGACAGATCGAGTGCGCGCAAATTTTTATCGAGAATTTCGGCATAGGTCAAATCGGTATAGCGAACTGCATTGGGATCCTTTTTGGGGTCCGCGCTGTAGATGGCATCAATGTTCTTGGAAAACAAAATGCAATCTGCTTTTATTTCTGCCGCGCGCAGAGCGGCTGCTGTGTCGGTGGAAAAGAACGGAATACCCAGTCCGCCGCCAAAGATGACAACCTCACCACGCTCAAGAGCCGCGATAGCATCGCGAGAGGTGTATGTATCGGCAAATGCTTTCATTTCCACGGCAGTCATTACGCGCGCTTTCATTCCCTCGCGGATGAAAACATCCTCAAGTGCAAGCGAGTTGACAACGGTTGCAAGCATACCCATATGGTCTGCACGGCACTGATCCATACCGGTTCCCTGTCTGCCACGCCAAATGTTACCCGCGCCTACGATAACGGCAACCTGAACGCCTGCCTCGAGGCAACGCTTGATTTGAGCGGCTACCACCTTGATGAAATCAAAATCGAGAATGCCATCCTGTCCCCCTGACAGTGCCTCTCCGGAAAGCTTGAGCAATATGCGTTGATATTTCGGCTTTTTCATACTGACACGACTCCTTGCTTTTAATATATACTTATATTCCCTTATATTGTACTACAAAACGGCGCGTTTGTAAACACCTTTTTAGGAAAATTCATTGTTTTTTTCTTGTTTTTTTCTAAAATTCTTTCGATTTAAAAGAAAAAAGAGAGTGTTTTTGAAAAAGCACTCTCTTTTTGGGCTTTAAGCCTTCATTACCGCAAGGCCGCACCAGCCGTTTTCTTCCAAACGTTCTACAATGCGGAAGCCGTGTGTCTCGAAGCACTCGACAACATCCTGACTTCTCTCAAGAATGATGCCCGATGCCAAAAGAACGGTATCCTTGTGCATGAGTTCCCCTACGTCTGGTGTCATGCGAATGATGATATCCGCAACGATGTTGGCGCAAATGAGGTCATAGGGGCGGCTTTTATCAACGTGACGAAGCAGGTCGGAGACCTCGCAGGTGATGTTGGAGAGTCCGCTATCCTTGATGTTTTCGTTGGCTACACGAACTGCCATGGGGTCGATGTCATATGCGCGGCACTCCCCTGCTCCGAGCTTGGATGCACAGATAGCCAAAATACCGCTTCCCGTACCTACGTCAAGCATTCTGCAGCCGGTTTTGGTGTATGCCTCGAGCAGTTTGATAACAAGTCGTGTAGTCTCGTGTGTGCCCGTACCGAACGCCATTCCGGGGTCCATACGTACAATGAGCTCGCCCTCGGCAGGCGTGTATTTTTCCCACGCGGGAACGATTACAAGGCGTTCGCCAATCTTAATGGGCTTGTAATATGCCTTCCAGGAGTTTGCCCAATCCTCCTCGTTGACGCCAACCAATTCGATTTTGGCATCGGCAAGATTGGCATCTGCAAATCTCTCTTTCAAGAACGCGATGCATTCGGTAACGCTTCTCTCTGCGGGCAGGTAGACCGACACCGATGCAATGGTCTTATCGGCATTGAGAATGCTCTCATCGATGAGGTCACCGTAGCAGGTTTTGAGGTCGATATCACTGTAATCTTCAATTTGCAAATTGTTGGAGACCATGCTCATAATGGCTACCAGATCGTCAAGGCGTTCCAATTTAACGGTAACCTTTACCTGTGTCCATTCAGTTTCGGTGCCATAGTCACCGCATACGTAATCTTGATCTATCATATCTTATTTGTCCTTATCCTTACCGAAAATCTTTTTGAAGAATTGCTTATGTTTTGTATAGTTGCTCTCACCGCAGCTCTCGGCAAAATCGCGCATAGCCGCCTTTTGCTTTTCGTTGAGCCCGCGCGGAATTTCCACAACGGTGCGGAAGATCAAGTCACCGCGGCGATGGTCTTATCGGCATTGAGAATGCTCTCATCGATAAGGTCACCGTAGCAGGTTTTGAGGTCGATATCGCTGTAATCTTCAATTTGCAAATTGTTAGAGACCATGCTCATAATGGCTACCAGATCGTCAAGGC
>JAZRKS010000281.1:0-4640 GCA_045646445.1 Eubacteriales bacterium
ATTCAAGGCAGCAGAGGCTGACTGCATCGTTGCTATCGGCGGCGGCTCCTCCATCGATACCTCCAAGGCTATCGGTATAATCATCACAAACCCCGAGTTCGAGGACGTTCGCTCTCTTGAGGGCGTTGCTCCCACAAAGAACCCCTGCGTTCCGATAATCGCAGTTCCCACCACAGCAGGTACAGCGGCTGAGGTTACCATTAACTACGTTATCACCGACGTTGAAAAGAAGAGAAAGTTCGTTTGCGTTGACGCACACGATATCCCCGTTGTTGCAGTTGTTGACCCCGACATGATGGCATCCATGCCCAAGGGACTTACAGCGGCTACAGGTATGGACGCTCTCACACACGCAATCGAGGGCTACATCACAAAGGGCGCATGGGAGCTTTCCGATATGTTCCACATCAAGGCTATCGAGGTTATCGCTCGCTCTCTCCGCGGTGCAGTTGAAAATACTCCCGAGGGCAGAGACGGAATGGCACTCGGTCAGTACATCGCAGGTATGGGCTTCTCGAACGTAGGTCTTGGCATCGTTCACTCGATGGCTCACCCTCTCGGTGCGCTGTACGATACTCCCCACGGTGTTGCAAACGCTATCATTCTGCCCACCGTTATGGAATACAACGCTCCCGCAACCGGCGAAAAGTACAGAGACATCGCAGTAGCAATGGGCGTTCAAGGCGTTGCAGATATGACCCTTGAAGAAGCAAGAGCCGCCGCTATCAACGCAGTTAAGCAGCTCTCCCTCGACGTAGGAATCCCCGCAGACCTCAAGGAGATCGTGAAGGCAGAGGACCTCGACTTCCTTTCCGAGTCCGCATTCGCCGATGCTTGCCGCCCCGGCAACCCCCGCGAGACCAGCGTAGAAGAGATCAAAGAGCTTTACCTCAAATTGATGTAATTCACCCCCCAATACAGCAAAGAGCCCGTCGATTTTATCGACGGGCTCGCTTTTTGTAACGCATTTTAACAAATAGGCCTGGTGGGCAGATTTTGTTCAAAAATACATTCTCTGTAGAAAATACGAAAAACCCCTATCATTTGGGCGGAAAACACCGAAAAAAGTCTTGCAAAGGTAAAAAATGTATGGTACAATATAAAATGGAAGAATATCGAAAAAAGAGGTATATTATGGCAAAGGATTTACACAGCTTTCAAAAAAGTAAAGACTTTTTGGTTTGCATTGACAGCGACGGGTGTGCGATTGATTCTATGAACATCAAGCACTTCAACTGTTTTGGCCCCCGAATGGTAGACGAATGGAATTTGCACAATTGGTCGGATGAGATTTTGGAAAGATGGAATTATGTAAACTTGTATTCCCTTACCCGCGGCATCAATCGCTTTAAGGGGTTGGTAAAAGCCCTGAAGGAAATTGATGAAAAATACATCAAAATTGAGGATTTGGAGAGCTTGGAGGATTGGGTGAAAACCACCAACGAATTATCCAACAATTCTCTGTCAAAAGCCATCGAGAGCAATCCCGACAGCATCTGTCTCAAAAAAGCACTGTCGTGGAGCAATCAGGTAAATGCCTCTATTAAAAAATTGCCCGAGGAGCAGGTGCTCCCCTTTGAGATGGTAAAAGAAGCATTGATGTTTGCGCACGGGCAGGCGGATATCGCCATTGTGTCAAGTGCAAATTTGGGTGCGATTATGGATGAATGGGAAAGACACGGTCTGCTCCCTTACGTCGATTTGGTTTTGGCGCAGGACGCCGGCACCAAGGCATATTGCATTCAAGAGCTTGTCAAAAAGGGATATGATAAAAACAACGTCGTTATGTGCGGCGATGCCCCGGGAGACATGGATGCGGCAAAGGTAAATGACGTCTTCTATTATCCCATCAAGGTAAATCTCGAAAAGGAATCCTGGAGCGAGTTTATCAACGTCGGCTTTTTCAAGCTTTTGGACGGAAGCTATCAGGGTGCTTACCAAGACCAAAAAATTGATGAGTTTATTAAAAATCTTTCAAAATAAATTGTCTTAACAAAAAGGAGAACAGTATGGTAAATTTGAGGGCGAAACCCTACAATTTGAGCGACGAAGACATCAAATGGGTCAAGGATACGATCCGGGAAATGAGCAACGAAGAAAAGGTGGGTCAGTTGTTCTTTCAATTAACCGCAGGCGTAGATGAGAGCTACCTGCAGGAGTTAATGGAAAAGTATCATTTGGGCGGCTGCAGATATAACAACATGCCCGGTTTTGTTGTTCAAAATCAAAACAGAATTTTGCAAAAATATGCTAAAGTTCCTGTTTTTATTGCGTGCAACACCGAAAACGGCGGCAAGGGTGCATGTGCTAACGGCACCTACATTGGCAGCGGCATTAAAATCGGCGCAACCCAAAAAGCAGAGCACGCCTACAATTTGGGCAAGTTTGCCAACGTTGAGGCAAGAGCTTTGGGCTGCAACATGGCTTTCTCTCCCGTGTGTGACATTCATTACAATTGGGAGAACCAAGAAATCATTAACAGAGCTTTTGGCAATGACGTTGAAAGAGTTGCAACTATGAGCCGAGCCTATATGGACGGCTTGCACACCGTTGACAACTTTGCTTGCGTAGCAAAGCACTTCCCCGGAAACGGTCAGGACTTCAGAGATGCACACCTTTCCAACAACATCAACGATTTTGATGAGAAAACTTGGATGGAGACCTACGGTCACGTTTACAAAACCCTGATTGACGGCGGACTGGACGGCATTATGGGCGGTCACATTATGATGCCTGCTTATATGAGAGAACAGAATCCCGACATCAAGGATGAGGAAATGATGCCCGCAACCCTGTGCAAAGAGATTATGACAGGACTCCTGCGCGACAAGCTTGGCTTTAACGGTATGGTCGTTACCGATGCGAGCCATATGGTAGCAATGACCAACAGAATGACCCGCAAGGAAATGCTGCCCACGTGCATCAACGCCGGTTGTGATATGTTCCTGTTCTTCAACGATCCCGAAGAAGATTTTGCAACCATGCTCGAGGCTTATACAACGGGCGTTATTTCGGAAGAAAGAATGGAAGAGGCACTCACCCGCATTCTTGGTTTGAAGGCGAAGATGGGCTTGCACAAGCTTGCAAAAGAAGAGCTGGTTCCCGCTGCCGAGGCGCTGAGCGTCATTGGAAGCGAGGAGCACAAGAACGCCGCCAATAGCATCAGTGATGACGCCATCACCTTGGTAAAATATCTGGACAAAGATGTTCTGCCCATTACTCCCGAAAAGTATAAGAGAATCATGATTGTTGACATCAAGGGTGCTCCCAATCCGATGGAGTTTTTGATGAAGGCGGTTATGGCACAGCAGGGTGTGAACAAAAAGACTCCCGCCGAGGATTTGCGAGACAGACTGATTGAGCGCGGCTTTGATGCGTTCATTTATGAATCTCCCCTTGAAAAAATGAAGGAGCAAATTAACCGCGGAGAAAAGCCCAATATCAATCTGTATTTTGCAGGCAAAAATGCAATTGAAGATTTCAAGGCAGGTCAGGATCTCGTTATTTCCCTTTGCAACGTTATGAGCGGTCGCCCCTCGTTTGGCTTGTCCAAGGGCGGCGGAGAAATTCCGTGGTACGTTTTCGAGCTCCCCGTTATCGGCATCAGCGTAAACCTCCCCACAATGCTGGCGGATCTGCCGATGCTCCGCACCTACATCAACGCTTATGACTCCGAATCCTGCACGATGGAAAAGCTGGTAGATAAGCTCTTGGAAGGTCCCGATGCATTTAAGGGAACAGACCCCATCGACAGTTTTTGCGGATTGTTTGATGCCAAAATTTAATTTTTTTGAAAAATTCACAAAATTTTACACAAAAGTCAAACAAATTGTTGAAAATCCTGTTTTTATTTAGTATAATATAACTAACTGAGGTAAATTATTGTTAATTTATCACCCACAATGGTTTATCAAGTGTTCCATAAAAAGAAAGGAGGAGTATGAATTTTTGATTTCATACGCAATATTTTATGAAACAACCCATTTTTAAAGCCAGTCATATTGTAAAACAATTCGGCCCGACAATTGCATTGAATGACGTTGATATTGAAATTTATGCCGGTGAAATTCGCGGATTTATTGGTGAAAACGGTTCCGGTAAATCTACGATGAGTGCATTGTTGACTGGTATTCATCAAAAAACCAGCGGTACCATGTGGTATCATGGCGAGGTCTGGGAGCCCGGTTCCATGATCGAGGCGCTGAACGGAGGTATTGGCATCATCGTTCAGGAAAACGGCACCATCAGCGAGATCAGTGTTGCCGAAAACATTTTCCTTGGCGAATTGGGTCAGTTTGCAGGTGTAAACTACTTTGAATCCAGAAAGATCGAAGACTTCTCTCCTTTGTTTACTCTGGATATCAGCCCCATCGAGAAGATCAAGAAAGAGTATTCTGCACTTCTGACCGGCAAGACGGGCGCAGAGGCAAAGCAGTTGCTTTCTAAGGCACATGGGGAATTGACAAAGGCGTACACCGGATTAAGCGAACAGCTCAAAGCCGACAATGAAAAGAAGAAAGAGCAGGTCATTAACGAGTTTAATGCACTTGCCGAGGCAGCCTTCCATGAACTGAACCGTCAGCTGGATGCGATCAATCAGAAATATGAGAAGAACGCGGAAAAGCTTGATGAGGTCATCA
>JAZRKS010000282.1:0-2907 GCA_045646445.1 Eubacteriales bacterium
CGCCTCAATGGTAAAGCCTTCCTTTACCGCATAACGGTCGGGAGAGTCTGCATCGGTTTGACGCAATTCACCTACGTTGATGGAGGAAGGAATTGCAATCGCATAAGTAGGAGCGGGAACGGTTGCCTTAAAGAGCATGGGAACGTCTTTTACAAAGGGTTGATTACCCGCGCCAAAGGCGGAGCCGCTTGCTTGGAGCACCTTTTGGGGTGTTGCCGTAGAGTTGTCTACAGTACCGTTGCCAAGCTGACCGCGGGAGTTGTCGCCCCACGTCCAAACAGAGCCGTCCTGTGCAATCAAGGCACCGTTTTGGTAGCCTGCACCTATGGCACTGGCAACGGGCGCTTTTGCGGAACCTTCAAACAAAGAAACAAAGGTCTTTGTTGCAGATTCGGTATCGCCTGAGAGGCGCGCACCTGCAGTGTAAACCTTGCCATCGGCTCCCAACAGAACGGTTTGCTGATCGGAAACCGCAAGGTCAATGATGTTCAAAGCAGAAATATCGGTTTCGGTATTGAACTTTTTAGATTTTGTGGTGCTTGTTTCCCCATTTCCGTACTGACCGTACTTATTGACACCCATAAAGCCGATTTGACCGTTTTTGAGCAAGAATGCAGAGTAATTTGCATTTAGTGCAACAGCATCGATGGGTGTTGTTGTTTTGGCATCGGGAAGAACAAGAGGCGTTTGAGCAACGGGGGATCCATCATCTGTACCAAGAACGCAATTCTTGGTGCTCCCCCACAAATATGCTTTGCCGTTGATATCAACAGCGATTGCCGAATCATAGCCTGCGCTGATTTGTGTGGTGAACACGGTGTTCAAGCCGGCAATCAGTGTGGGAGTTGCAGACATAGTGGATGGGTCGTTTTCTGCAAACTCATAGCCGAGCTGCAAAAGATCGTTTGTGCCAAAGGAGTAAACCTGACCGCCCTCGGTCAAGACAAGGGAGAAAAAGCGTCCTGCAGATACGGCAACGACGTTTTTGTTTTGAAAAGCTTCTACGAGTGTGGGAGTGCTTTGAATTGCGCCGCCGTTCTCAATTCCAAGCTGACCGTATGCATTGCTGCCCCAAGCATAAACGTTGCCGTCGGAGCCAATTGCCAATACGTGGTCGGCACCCGCACTGATGGCGGTGGATTTGACTGCGTTGGGTAAGGTGATTTTTGTGGGATTGGTAACGTTGGTGCCCGTTCTTTCGGAAAGAGCATTTCCCAAAACGCCGTTGGCGTTATCACCCCAACCCCAAATTTCACCTGTGGCGGTTTGCACAATCATGAACTTATCGCCAACGGAAATTTCGGGGGAAGAGCTTGTGGAGGAGGCCGTAGTGGAAACTGTAAAAACGGATAAGAGCGTCAGCAATACTGAAAGTGAAGCCAGTATGCACAACGCACGTTTTAAGCAATGTCGCATAATGGGAATCTCCTTTGCATTGTTTTTTGTTTGATTGTTTGGGGTGTTTTATTTGAGCATGCCTGCCAAGGTATCCTTAGCAGATGCAAGTGCCTCTGCAATCTTGTCGGTGTCGCGACCGCCTGCCATTGCGTTGTCGGGGCGTCCGCCACCCTTACCGCCGGTAACGGCTGCAACAGCTCCTACGAGCTTGCCTGCGTGTGCGCCTGCGGAAACGGCATTCTTGCCTGCAACGGCGAGGAAGTTGAGCTTGCCATCGGGAGCGATTGCAAGAACTGCAACAACGTCATCGTAGCGCGCCTTAATTTCGTCTGCAAGAGAACGAGCGGCATCGGCTTGCATATTGCCCATATCAGCGGCTACCAAGCGAACAGAGCCGAGGGTTTCGGCACCTGCCATAATGCTATCGAGCTTGGATGCGGCAATCTTGGAGTTGAGAGATTCAATCTCCTTCTTCATTGCGGAAATTTCGCTCTGCATTTGTGCGGCGCGCTTTGCAAGATCAGAGGGCTTTTGAACCTTCATTTCTTTTGCGGTCTCTGCAATCAGAGCATTCTTTTCTGCCAAGAGGCGGAGAACGCCCTCGCCGGTGGTAGCCTCAATACGGCGTACGCCTGCGGCTACGGAGGACTCGGAGAGAATCTTGAACAGACCGATCTTTGCGGTGTTATCTACGTGGGTACCGCCGCAAAATTCGATGGAATTTTCACCCATACGAACAACGCGAACGACCTTGCCGTACTTTTCACCAAACAGAGCCATAGCGCCAACCTTCTTTGCTTCTTCAATGGGCATTTCGGTCATAGAACCAACCTGACCTGCAAGGATTTCCCAGTTTACAAGAGCTTCAACGCCTGCAATTTCCTCTGCGGTCATAGCGGAGAAGTGGGTAAAGTCAAAGCGGCAAACGGTATCGGAGACGTAAGAGCCCGATTGCTCAACGTGGTTGCCGAGTACGCGACGGAGCGCACTTTGGAGCAAGTGGCAAGCCGAGTGGTTACGCATAATTGCCTCGCGGCGGTAGTCGGTAACAATCGCACGTACGGTGTCGCCAACCTTGAGTGTGCCGTTTGCAACGGTGCAAAGGTGAATATAAATGCCGTCTGCCTTTTTGGTGTCGGTAACGTTCAAGTCAAGGGTTTCGTTGGTAAGAACACCGGTATCACCGATCTGACCGCCGCCCTCGCCGTAGAAGGGAGTGGTGTCAAGAATAACGGTGCAGTCACCCTCGGATACTTCGCCCACAGACATATCGTCAACGAGGATGGCGAGAACCTTTGCGTCAGCTTCCATTTTCTCATAGCCAACAAAGTTGGTTGCGGGGATGTCTGCCAAGAGGTTCTTGGAAGCATCGGACCAACCGCTGATGTTGGCACGTGCCTCACGTGCGCGAACCTTTTGCTCTTGCATGAGTTCAGCAAAACGTGCCTCGTCAATGGCAAGGCCTGCTTCCTCGGCGATTTCGCGGGTGAGGTCAATGGGGAAGCCGTA
>JAZRKS010000283.1:0-4692 GCA_045646445.1 Eubacteriales bacterium
AAGAGAGTTCCGATTGGAACTCTCTTTTTTGTATAGTAGAAAAATTACTTGCCTGCGGTCATCTTTGCGATTTCGTCAGCAAAGTTTTCTTCTCTCTTTTGGATGCCTTCGCCCTTTTCGAAGCGATAGAAATCAACGATCTTAATGTCGCCGCCCATTTCCTTTGCAGCAGCTGCTACATACTGGCAAACCTTCATTTCGTCATCCTTAACGTAGGTCATGTCGAGCAAGCAGTTGTTGTCATAGAACTTGGAGATACGGCCTTCAACCATCTTCAGCTTAATTTGCTCGGGCTTCTTAGCGTTTGCAGGATCGTTAGCGATTTGTGCGAGAAGGATGTTCTTCTCTTCCTCGTTAACAGAAGCGGGAACGGTCTCACGAGAGAGATAAGGAGTGGGATATGCGCCGATTTGGAGAGCGATGTTCTTTGCAAAGGTTGCAAAATCTGCATGATCTGCAACGTTGGTTTCGAACTTAGCTACAACGCCGATGGAGCCGGTGCCGTGAATGTAGGTGCTGGTGATGCCATCAACGATAACGAAACGACGGATGGTGAGCTTTTCACCGATCTTGAAGATCATTTCCTTGATCTTAGCTTCAACGTTCATCTCTGCGTCATATTGGCAAGCCATAAGAGCGTCGATGTCAGCGGGCTTTTGAGCGATGATAAGAGCGAGGAGCTCGTTTACAAACTCTTTGAAGGTTTCGTTCTTTGCAACGAAGTCGGTCTCGGAGTTAACTTCGATCATAGCGGTTACGTTGCCTTCCTTAGCGATAGCAACAACACCGTCTGCTGCGATTCTGGTAGCCATCTTGGACTCAGCCTTAAGCTCACCCTTCTCACGAAGGATCTTAATAGCAGCGTCGAGATCGCCATCTGCTTCAACGAGTGCCTTCTTGCACTCCATCATACCAATACCTGTTCTCTTACGGAGCTCAGCTACGTCTTTTGCTGTAATATTTGCCATTTTTTTATCCTCCAAAAAATAGTAATGAATTACTCTGCGTCTGCAGTTGCGGGAGCTTCTTCGGTTGCGGTCTCTTCGCCTTGCTTGCCTTCGATGATAGCATCAGCGAGTGCGGAGGAGATGAGCTTGATAGCGCGGATAGCGTCATCGTTACCGGGAATTACGTAGTCAGCGTCGTCGGGATCGCAGTTGGTGTCAACGATAGCGATAACCGGAATGCCGAGCTTCTTAGCTTCGAGAACTGCATTTCTTTCCTTCTTGGGGTCAACGATAAATACTGCATCGGGGAGACGATCCATGGTCTTGATACCGCCGTAGCTCTTTTCAAGGTCAAAGATCTCTTTTTGCATGCTTGCAACTTCCTTCTTGGGAAGCAGATCAAAGGTGCCGTCCTCTTGCATCTTGTAGAGGTCGTTGAGACGGTGAATGGATCTCTTGATAGTCTTGAAGTTGGTCATCATACCGCCGGGCCAACGAACGTTTACGTAGTACATGCCGCAACGGGTAGCTTCTTCCTTAATAGCCTCAGCGGCTTGCTTCTTGGTACCAACAAAGAGGAGAGTGCCGTTGGTTTCGGAGAGCTCACGAACAAAGTTGTATGCTTCTTCAAACTTCTTTACGGTCTTCTGGAGGTCAATGATATAGATACCATTTCTCTCGGGGAAGATGTACTCCTGCATTTTGTGGTTCCATCTTCTGGTGTGGTGTCCAAAGTGAACACCTGCTTCAAGCAGTTGCTTAATAGAAATAACAGACATTTTTATGTCCTCCTTCGGTTTTTTCCACCATCGCGACGCAGTTGCCAAAACCGCTTTGCGGCACCGTTGCAACGCTCGTCCGATGTGTGTATTATTTTAGCCGTGCTTTTTGCACAAGCGAAGATATTATAACATATAATATATATTTTTGCAAGCAAAATATTGTTTGTTTACAGTTTTTTTACAATTTAGAAGCGCATTCCCTTTCTTTTTGGCCTTGGGCATAGGCAGCAGGATAGTTCTGTTTGCGAAAGGCGCACCAAAATGGTATCCTCACCAAAGCACTCTACCTTGTGCCACGGGATGATGATGTCATCTTCCCTGCCCACACCAAACAGTCCGTCACTTCCCGATATTACAAGAGCTAATATTTTGGCATCCTGACAGTCGAATTCAAAATCGCTGGCGCATCCAAGTCGGGCTCCATCACATAAATTGATGATCTCCAGCTTGCGCAGATCGTTTGTGCTGCATCGTTTCATCAAAATCTCTCCTTAAAAAGTATTCTGACTAATTGTATGCAGGTGCAAAGGATTATTTGGCTGTCCGTTTTAAAAAAAGGCAAAAGAAACAGCAAAATAAAGTAAATTCCCGGGCAAAGCGGCAGCAGGGCGGCAGTCAACGCAGTCCATGCTCCCATACCTGTCAGTACACCGACGGACGGAATCAAGCAGGATAACAGGGTTAACAATCCAAACACGCCCACAACAACGCCGCAAAGGATCAAGGTCTTTTTGGTTTGGGGCTTTACCCTTGCCTTCCAAGAAAGGCGGAAAAGAATGCAAAATTGCAAAAGCAAAAGAGATGCGAAGAGATAGGTCTTAACTCCCTCACGTGGCAAAACAGATGCAAACGCAAGAATAACGGTCGTCAGCGTGCCAATTGCCACCGAAATGAGTATGGAAAGGAGTTCTTCACGCTTCAAAAGCATTTCAAACAGAAACCTTTGATTGGTGGGATTTGGACGCCGCAGAACAGATTGCGAAAACGGAACGTCACAAAGAAACAAAAGTGCTGCTATCTCAACCGCAAAGCAGGAGAGCAGCATTTGCAGGCTTGAAAAGAATCCAATACCCGTACACACTGCAAAAACTGTGATTACAATGCGTGCAAGCTGAGAGTACAGCCAAAATTGCAACAACATTTGCGTGCGTGCTTCTATCTCTCTACTATGCGAAATTGCCTGCAGAGCGGCATAAACACCGCCCGAAAAACGGTCGGCACGCTCAATGATCACATCTGCATGGCGACGGAAGGTTTGCGAGGCATTTCTGCTCCCCTCCTTGCCGTCATCGGTATTGACCTCCTCAATGTGATCCTCGGCGTATTGCTTGAGGTTTGCAACCGTATCACACGCAAAGGTAAGAACACCCGAGCGCAGGAAGCAACGGTCGTCGGCATTGCCGCCAAGAACCGCAATGCGGTGTCCGCTCTTTTGATATGCGGGAATGAGCGCGGAGATCTCCTCCTTAGAAAAGCCGATAAAGGCATGATAGCGTTGCAAAAGCATCGGTGTGAGGTGCGGAGTCTCCTCGTTGCAATAAAGGTAGGGCTCCGGCAGGTGGCAAACGTGTGCATAATCGTTATTGGAAAGGAAGAAACGCGTTGCAACGCCCGATTGCGCAAGCTCCTCAACCACCGACGGCAAAACCGCACTGACCCCTTCGCGCAGAGCAAGCACGCCTACAAGGGTGAGGGTTCCGTCACGCCCTTCGCTGGCAATCGTGAGTGCACGGCAACCGTTTTCTTCAATATATTCACAGTATTTGCGCAAGGTTGCGCGATATTCGGGCGTAATGGCACGCATGCGCATACCGTCACCGTAAAGAACGCATTGGCGCATGAGCGTTCCCGTGTTATCAAACAGAAAACGCGCACTTCCCTCTCTCATGCATGCAATGACGCATTGCCATGCGGGACGGCTCGGGTAGGAATCACGCTCGATGCTTTGCAAACGAACCTTCAGTGCTCCGGCATCGTAATTGCAGCGTGAAACGAGCTCCGAAAGAAATACGGCATCATCGGCAAGCGCGCCAAGGTAGCTGCCTGCAGGCAGACGAAGATTCGACTCGTGGCGCAAAAGCAACGCCTCGCACAAGGGCTGCAGGGCTTGCATATCCTCTTTGCTATCGGCATCAATTGCTCTTGCACCTGTAAATGCTGAGAAAAAGTGCGTAACGCCGTCGCTAAGTCCGCGTTTGCCAATGACAAAAAGATCGGTAAGCGCCGCGAGCTTTTGCACGCCCGCCTCGGTTTTGATGATTGCGCGGTTGCGCGGATGCTCGGTTTGGGTGCACAAAAGGCGTCCGCGAACCGATATCCAATGCAAATAAAGAGAAACCAATGCAGGAGACGCCGCCCCCACGAGAATGCAAAGGATGAAGAAATATTCGGTCAAGCCACCGCCGGTGGGCTTGGTGAAAAGACCAATGAGCGTAAACAAAACCAATAAAATTAAGGAAAGCAATCCCCAAAGGCGCAAATAGGGGCCTATAAAGCGCTGCGTGGGGCTCTCACCGTTCTTATCCTTCATTTCTGCAGGAACGGTAAAGGAGCGCATAGCGCCAAGGTAGGAGTTGGTTCCCGTGGCAACCAAAATTGCTCTCGCCTCACCGCCAAGAACCTCGGATCCGCCGTAAAGCATATTTTCTGCAAGGGGTGCATCTACGCGCGTACCGTAAGGGTAAACCGTTTCGGCATTTTTGGAGTATTCCTTATAGATAGGCTTTCCCTTTTCGTTTGGTAAAAGCGTGAGCACGCGCAATTCCTGCGAGGACAAAAGGCGGCAGTCACCCGGGACGATATCGCCCGTATGTAAAAGCAGAATGTCTCCCACAACCACGCACGCCGCTGATACGGAAAACACGTGACCGTCGCGCAAAACGCGAACCGTAGGAGTGCGGTATTGCGATGCGATGCGTGCAAGCTCCTTGGCGCGCACAACGTATAAAACAAGTGCCGCTATG
>JAZRKS010000284.1:0-2508 GCA_045646445.1 Eubacteriales bacterium
GAGGTGGGATCTCCGTGAGAGTCACGGGTGAGCTTGTCGATCTCGTCGAGAAGAATGAGAGGGTTGCGAACCTCGGCTTGTGTCAATGCGGTAATAATGCGGCCGGGCATTGCACCAATGTAGGTTTTGCGGTGACCGCGAATGTCTGCCTCGTCACGCACGCCGCCAAGCGAGATGCGAACGTACTTGCGGTTCATAGCACGTGCAATCGATGCGGCAATTGAGGTTTTGCCCACGCCGGGAGGGCCGACAAGGCAAAGGATTTGGTTGTTGAGGTCGGGATTGAGCTGTTTTGCGGCAATGTATTCCACAATGCGCTCTTTGACCTCTTCGAGTCCGTTGTGGTCAGCATCCAAAACCTTTTGCACAGCGGTAAAGCTGATGCGGTCTTTGGTAGTCTGACTCCACGGAATGGAAAGGCAAGTATCCAGGTAATTTGCCAGCACGGTTGCCTCGGCAGAGCCGAAGGGCGTTTTGGCAAGTCGGTCATTTTCTTTGGTCAGCTTTGCCTTAACCTCTTGGGGGAGGGAAGCTTCTTCAATTCTCTTGGAAAATTCGGCAACGTCGTCACCTTCGCCAAGCTCCTCTTGAATAACCTTGATCTGCTCGCGCAGGTAGTATTCCTTTTGGTGGCGGTTCATGCGCGCGCTCACGCGTTTACGAATGCGCGTCTCCTCCTCCATTACAACTGCCTCCTCGGCAAGTATGCTCAAAAGGATTTCGGCGCGTGCAAAGGGGTCGATGCATTCAAGAACTGCCTGCTTGTCAACGGGGCGCACAAGAATGTGAGCCGCAATAAAGTCAGCAAGCACGCCGGGGTCCTTCATGGTGCGAACGGTATTTAACAGATCGGTCGACTCGGCAGGGAGCAGGCGCATATTCTTTTCGGCTGCGCGGCGCAATTCGTTTACTGCTGCCTCACCGCGAACACCGCCCATATCCTCAAGGTTAACGTGGCGGCAGATCAAATCTGCTTCGGTATAACCGAGAATGGTGCGGTAGCACTCAACGGTTGCTCTTACAAGACCTTCGGCAATGATACGCGTTTGACCCTCGGGGGTGCGGAGCATTTGCTTGATGCGCACAACGGTGCCAACGCGGTAGTAGGGGAATTCAATTTCCTCGCCCCCATCGAGGTATTCGTTGTAGGAAGTCAAAAACAGGAAGGAGGAGCTTGCCGCGGCAGCCTTTGCGGCGGTAGAGGCGTTTTCATCACCTGCTTCAAAGTTGATGGTCGTTTGGGGGAAGGCTACCGTGCCTCGCAAAGCGATGACGGGTAGTGTAACGGGTTCGGTTTTTTCGATATATTCGGGCATTCTAAAATCCTTTCCAATGCGGAACAGACAGTACTTTTCACTATTTCATCTTATTATAGCACAAACTTTTCGAAATTTCCATACCTTTTTGAAAAAAAGTTGCCGATTTTTCAATCTTTTTTTCACTTTTTTGGAGTTGAAACACTTCTTTTAGAGTTTTGCGAAAAAATGCCTACAAAAAGTGAGAGACGAAAATAAAAAAAGCCCTTTACTTGGCGCAAAAATTGTGGTATACTGTAAGGTACGAGAAAATTTTGAAAGCGAGGTGCAGATATGCAAAGCAAGCCGTTTGTGCTCAAAAGTGAATATACTCCCACGGGCGACCAGCCGCAAGCGATAGAGCAGCTGACCGAGGGCATTTTGCGCGGCGAGCGTATGCAAACTCTGCTTGGCGTTACGGGCTCGGGCAAGACCTTTACCATGGCAAACGTTATTGCGCGCACCAATCGTCCCACTCTCATTCTTGAACCCAACAAAACTTTGGCAGCGCAGGTATGCTCCGAGATGCGCGAGTTTTTCCCTGATGCTGCCGTTGAGTATTTCGTCTCCTACTACGACTACTACCAGCCCGAGGCGTACATTCCGGGCAAGGATATGTATATCGAAAAGGATGCCCTCGTCAACGATGAAATCGACCGTTTGCGCCACAGTGCCACAAGTGCACTTTTTGAGCGCCGTGACGTTATTATCGTGGCATCGGTCTCCTGCATTTACTCCCTCGGTGACCCGAGCGAATATCAAGGACTTGTTCTTGCCGTTCGCCCCGGAATGCCCATCAGCCGCGATATTTTTATTCGCAAATTGGTTGCCAACAGCTACAGCCGCAACGATCTCGCCCTCAAGCGTGACTGTTTCCGCGACAACGGCGATACGGTGGAGATCATACCCGCAAACATGAACAACAGCGCCTTGCGCGTCGAGTTCTTCGGTGATGAGATCGACCGCATTTGCGAAGTCAATATTGTTACGGGCGAGCTCAAGCGTACACTTTCTTACGCTGCTATCTATCCCGCAACGCACTATGCCGTCTCCGACGAGAAAAGAGAAGCGGCGCTTGCCGAAATCGAGCGCGAAATGATAGAGCGTGTTGCGTATTTTGAGTCCGAAAACAAGCTTTTGGAAGCCCAAAGACTGCGCGAGCGCGTTCGTTATGACCTTGAAATGCTGCGCAAGATCGGCTTTTGCTCGGGCG
>JAZRKS010000285.1:0-3252 GCA_045646445.1 Eubacteriales bacterium
TCGACCACGGCAAATCAACCCTTGCCGACCGCATTTTGGAGCATACCCAAACGGTTGCAAAGCGCGATATGGAAGACCAGATCCTTGACAATATGGATCTCGAACGCGAGCGCGGCATTACTATCAAAGCCCGCGCCGTAAAACTGATATACAATGCAAAAGACGGTGAAGCTTACACCTTCAACCTCATCGATACCCCCGGTCACGTCGACTTTAACTACGAGGTATCCCGATCGCTCAACGCTTGCGACGGTGCTCTCCTGGTTGTTGACGCAACGCAAGGCATTGAGGCACAAACACTGGCAAATGCCTATCTCGCAGTGGATGCAGACCTTGAGATCATTCCCGTTATTAACAAAATCGACCTTCCCTCGGCAGACGTGGACAAGTGCCGCGCCGAGATTGAGGACGTCATTGGCATTCCCGCAGAGGGCTGCCCTGCCGTTTCGGCAAAGACAGGACTCAATATTGAGGATGTTCTCGAAGCTGTTGTGCGTGACATTCCCTCCCCCGAGGGTGACGAGAATGCACCGCTCAAGGCGCTCATTTTTGACTCTTACTATGACAGTTACCTCGGCGTTGTGGTCAACATTCGCGTGGTAGACGGTAGCATTGCCGCAGGCGACAAGATCCGCTTGATGAGCACGGGCGCTGTTTTTGATATTGTTGAGGTTGGCACAATGGAGCCCTTTGGACTCAATAAGTGTGAGCGACTCTCGGCGGGTGAGGTTGGTTACTTTACCGCATCCATTAAGAGCGTTAGCGACACACGCGTTGGTGATACCGTCACTCTTGCGGCAACCCCCACCGAAGAGCCTCTGCCCGGTTTTAAAGCCGTGCAACCCATGGTTTACGCAGGTATTTACCCCGCAGACGGTGCACGCTACGGTGACCTGCGCGATGCCCTTGAAAAGCTGCAGCTCAACGATGCCGCGCTCGTATTTGAGCCCGAGACCTCTATTGCACTCGGCTTTGGCTTCCGTTGCGGATTTTTGGGACTGCTCCATATGGAGATCATTGAAGAGCGACTTGAGAGAGAGTTCAATCTCGACCTCATCACCACCGCTCCCAGCGTTATTTATGAGATCAAGCTCAAGGGCGGCGACGTGGTTCGCATTGATAACCCCACGAACTTCCCCACCCCCGATAACATTGAGGTGGCATATGAGCCTCTTGTTAAGGCGAACATCATCACCCCCGTTGACTACGTTGGTGGTTTGATGGAGCTTTGCCAAAACCGCCGCGGTGTGTTCATCGATATGAAATATCTCGACCCCACGCGCGTAGAATTGCACTACAATCTGCCGCTGAATGAGATCATTTACGACTTTTTTGATGCACTCAAGAGCCGTTCTCGCGGTTATGCCTCTCTTGACTATGAGCTGCTTGGTTATGAGCCGAGTAAGCTTGTCAAGCTTGACTTCTTGCTCAACGGTGAGCAGGTGGATGCGCTTTCCTTTATCGTACACGAGGAAAAAGCATACGGACGTGCGCGCAAGCTTGCCGAAAAGCTCAAGGAGAACATTCCGCGTCAGCTGTTTGAGGTACCTATCCAAGCGGCGATCGGCACAAAGATCATTGCTCGTGAGACCGTTAAGGCAATGCGCAAGGACGTGCTTGCCAAGTGCTACGGCGGTGACATTACCCGTAAGAAGAAGCTTCTTGAAAAGCAAAAGGAAGGTAAAAAGAAGATGCGTCAGCTCGGCTCTGTTCAGGTCTCCCCCGAGGCGTTTATGGCAGTGCTCAAGCTTGATGACGAGCAATAAAGAAAAAAGAGCAGATATACAAGATTTTTCGTCTTGCGTATTTGCTCTTTTGTTTTATTCTTCGGGTGTTTCGGCTTCCAAGGCATCAAAATAAGCCTTGATGCCATCAAAAACGCCTTGTGCAAAAATTTCGGGGGATTCATCCAACATTTTTGCATCTTCAGGGTTGCTGATAAAGCCCATTTCCACAAGTGCGGCAGGCATTGTGGCATTTTTGAGGACGCGTAATTTTGAGCCATCCTTCATATTGCGGTTGCGCAAGCCGGTGGCTTTTACCAAGCTATTTAAAATATCCTCACCAAGCTCATAGCCAACCTCGTCACCCTCGGCGGTGTAAACCTCAATGCCCGTGACGGTGCTGCTTGAATAGGAATTGATGTGCAGACTGATGAAGTAATCCGCTCCCCATGCGGTGGCATCGTTGACGCGGAAATCGAGCGCAGAATCGTTATCGGTGCCCAAAATGGTATCTGACGTGGGTCGAGAGAGACGCACCTCAAAGCGGCCGTCCTGCATAAGCAGATCATAAAGGAGCATGCCGATCTCAAAGGTCAGATCCTGCTCGTAAAGGCCAAGTGCCTCATTGGAGGCTCCCGTATTCCATCCCTTATTCGGCTCGTTGGGATCCTCTTTGGGCAGGAAGGGATTGTGCCCTTGGTCGATGTAAATTTTGATTTTATCATCGGGCGTGGCAGGTGTATCTGTGCCCTCGGTTGTGGTTTCGGGAGGCGTGGTTACCTCGGGAGGCGTGGTTGTCTCGGGAGGCGTGGTTGTCTCGGGAGGTGTGGTTGTCTCCGGAGGCGTGGTTGCCTCGGGAGGTGTGGTCGTAACCGTTGTGGTAACGTCGGGTGTTGTGATGTCGGGAGTGGTGACGTCGGGTGTTGTAACATCAGGGGTGGTGATGCCGGGAGTGGTGACATTTGGTGTGGTCACCTCGGTGGTTACCGTGGGAACGGTAACGGGGGGTGTGGTCTCTTTTGGAGTGTCGATTGGCGTTGATTCTGTGTCAAGGGGCGTGGTTGGAAAATCCCCCTCCTCGGGATGAATGCAAGCACTCATCAAAGTGGCACAAAGCACCAAAACCAAAAGATAGGAAAGTACCCTTATTTTATGTTGATTCATATGGTCTCCGTTCTTTTTAAATTCCTTTTTATTTTATCAAAAAAACGGCTTTTTGTCAAGGTTTTTCTTGTCGATTTCAAAAAAATCAGGCAGAAAAATAGCGCTCGATTCCTTGGTAGATGCCGCGTGCAAAAAGTGCGGGATTTTCATTCATCAGCGCAGCATCGCCGGGGTTGGAAATGAAGCCGAGCTCGACAAGAACCGCAGGCATTGCCGTGCGGCGCAACACATAAAGCCCCGGACGGGTCTTCATTCCGCGGTCGCGCAATCCTGTTACATTGGTAATGCCCTCGACAATATCCTCACCGAGTGAGAATGCACGCGATGGCTCGGAATAGGCAAACGCCTCGGTGCCGCTGGCGGC
>JAZRKS010000286.1:0-8957 GCA_045646445.1 Eubacteriales bacterium
TCCCCCGTAAATCCTTACTTTTATCCTTCTAACTGTCTCCCAAGAAAACCTGCAGCGGTGAGGATGAGCTTGGTCTCCACCTCGGCGGCGGGCAGGTCGCGGCGGTCGGCACCGGGAGTATCACAAACGGATGCCACACAGCCGGCGATGTCGCCCTCGCTGATGATGGGCATAGCGCAGCTGATATAGTGCGCACTGCCGTCGGCAAGAACGGGCAGGGGAGTATCTCCCTCGTGCCAAGCGTAGAGCGAGCGGCTCTCAATAATTTGCTCCAACTCATGCGAAATGGCTTTGTCGGCATACTCCTTGCGAGAGAGCCCCGAGCAGGCGATTACTGCATCACGGTCGCAAATCACAACCGAGAGGGAACAGGTTTTGTGCAGCGTCTCTGCGTATTGAGCGGCAAAGGATGCAAGCTCGCCAATGGGGGAGTACTTCTTAAAAATGACCTCACCCTCGCGGTCGGTGTAAATTTCGAGAGGGTCACCCTCACGAATACGCATGGTTCTTCTAATCTCCTTGGGGATAACAACGCGTCCAAGGTCGTCGATTCTTCTAACAATTCCGGTAGCTTTCATATATATAATCTCCTTTTTTACATTCGATTGACGGAAAACCGTAACAGTAGTATCTGTCAAGATTGGAGAATTATACTGCGAGGATTGACTTTTTAGGCAAAATGTGATACAATACAATAAAGGTGGTGATTTTAGATGAAAGCAAAATTTGTGAAAAAATATATTTGGAGCATTTTATGCTTACTTTTTGGATTGTTCATGACAGTAACACTCTCGATATGCGTTTTTAAGGGTGATTATGATGCAGTGGTTGGCATTGTTTTTGGCGTTATTTATATGGTTGGAGGTATCATATTTTTATTTTTCAATCAAAAAGCATATCTCATTATAGAGGATGGGCACATAAAAGGAAAATACCATTTGTTTAGTAAAATCGATGCTCCTATATCCAATGTTGAATTTGTTTTGGCGCAACCGGATGTTTTGACCGTTCAATTAAAGAATGGCAAAATTCATAGAATTCTTGGGATAGAAAACTCTTGGAAAATATGTTCCGAATTAAGACGGCATATTTCGTGTGAAGTAAGGGAATCCGTTGACGAACTCATTGCCGACCTTAAAAAACATGAATCTGCCAAAAAGAAAGGTATTATTTATCTCTGCGCAGGAATCGCATTCATGTTCATTAATATTTTGATAACTGTATTGTTGACCGGAGCGCGAGACTTTGTGGATTTTAGCAATATAGATTGGATTATTTTCTCCTGTTTTTGCTTTGTAGAGATTATTACTGTTGCTATAACTTTTGGCATTGCTGCTAAATTTGGAAAGTGGATTTCCTTGATAGAAGAAAGGAATTACAAAATCAGAAAAAAAGTTATAGAAACCAAAGAATTGTTGCCCGGCAAAGCAATAAAAGTATATGCAGATGAGGCATACGATACACGTATTACTCTATTTGCCTATCCCAATTCGGATTCTGTATATTATACCATGGAGCACATGGATTTCAATTATTCCTTAAAATCGGACTACAAATCGGGCGTATGCGAAAAAATAGAGGAACTCTCGGAATGGTGGGAGCAAACCATTAATATCATTGATATCTCTGAAAAATTCGCATTATAAAAGATAACAGCGGAGTGACCTCACTCCGCTTATTATTATCCTTTTATTAAATTCTATCCACACCTGTCCAACGGCAGGCATCGGTTTCCTTACAGTGAGGGCACTTGAGTTGTACCTTGTTGGTGACTGATAAAGAGAGCCCGTGGCTAAAGAAAAACAAATGATGCCACTTTTCGTGAAATTCGCTTCCGCAGTTGGGGCAAACAAAGGGCTTTTCGGCGATTTCTTTATAATAGTTGATAGCTTCCAGGTCCAAACACAAATACCATAGCAGCTCGGGCAAATGAATCAATATGAGAAAAAATTTAACTATCATATTTTATCTCCTTTTATGTATGCGCTTAATTACAGTGTAACATACTGCCTACGTTCTGTCAATAATTTTTGAGTCAAAAAAGAAAAAACTTAACCGCAGATAAATACGTTATCTGCGGCTAAATTTTATTTTAGATATAGCGAAAGCTTATGACTCTTCTTCAACGAATTCACCGGTTGTGGGATTGCAACGGTATTTAACAACTTCTTTGGTGTACTCAATATCGAATTCTCCCTCAAATGCAATGGGGAAAAGCATAGCCATAGCTCTCATCATTGACAAATCATGATAGTGGTTGGAAAGATTTACTTGCTCTGTTTCGCCGGACTCGTAAATGATTTGAAAGATGATATAGGTTTCAGCTTCTTCTACCATTTCAATTTTAACGGCCTTGCCGGTGTTGGGATTCACCAAAAACATCTGCAACTCGGTTTCTGCCTCAATAAAATGTGTTGTGAAATTATATTTTTGGCCGGCAACCAGCAACTCGCAGCGGCTCCAACCGTCAGCCTCGCGCACAACAGAGGCAGAATAGATCTTGTCAAAATCAAGTGCGGTCGCCGATACGTCATATCGATTTGTGTTGTATTCTTTTCCTTGAAAGCGAGTCGAGCTTTCGTAGGGCTCGTCATTGGATTGCCCCGTCACTCTTTTATGGCTTTTCAGCTCACCGGGAATGAAAATATTGGTGGCATCGATCCATTCAACTCCCTCATAGGGATCGGACGTTGTGCTCTCGGTAACGGGAGTGGTTTTGCCTTCCTCTTCGGGGAGGAGGTTGGTTATTCCTTCGCAGGATGCAAGATTGATTGCCAAGACGGCGGTGAGCAGAAGCAGAGCCAAGGATGATAAAAATTTTCTGTTTGCCTTCATAATGCTTTCTCCTTTTTAATTGAGTTGATGTGTGATTTTGATAAAACGGTGTTAAAAAGAAGCCACTGATTTTTTAAAATAGAATGATCAAAAACTGTGAAACAAGCACCACCGTAATGAGGGCTATGGGATAGGTTGCCGCATAAGCGGTGGCAACGTCCTCGGTGCCTGCGGTGGAGATGAGCGTGCCGAGTGCGGGGGTTGAGGTCATCGCGCCCGTGATCGCACCCAAGTTGTTGAGCAGTCCCATTTTGAGGACAAGCTTTGCAAACAGATATGCCAAAACCATGGGTACGACTGTCATTACTGCACCGTAGAGGAAATAGACGGGGTCAAAGCAAGCAACGAACTCCGCGCCGCCGGGAATGCCCGCACCTGCCAAAAACAGGACGAGTCCCAACTCGCGCAAGAGCTTGAGCGTTTGTGTTGTGGGGAGAATATTGAGCTTGCCCATGCGTCCAAAGTGACCGAAAAGCAAGCTGACAAGCAAGCACCCACCCGTAGTAGTCAAAGCGAAGCAGGTGCCGTCAAATCCGTCTCCGGAGAGCGGGATTTTGATCTGCCCGATCACTGTTCCCAGCATTGCCGCCAAAGCAAAAGGCGCAAGTCCTGCTGCGTCGAGGGAGAACGTTTTTTTGTCGTTTTTCTTTTCCGTAGCGCTTGCAACGGGGAGCAAAAGGGCACGCTCTTGCTCCATATCCGCCTTTTCAATGCGCGGAATGAGCTGAATGAACAGCACCTTGCCAACCACACCGAATATGTAAGCAATGCCGTGACCGACCGAAACAAGTCCCATATATTCAGGCGCGACAGTCGCCTTTGCCGCCGAGAATGCGGGGGTGGATGTCAGTGCACCCGAAAGAATGCCCACAATCATTGCCACAAAGCCGTCTTGGCTCTCAATGGTCGATCCGTAGCCGACAACCTCGCCAAGCAGAATACAACCCACACCGATGATGCCGCCCAAGAGAGGGATGAGCACACCGAGCGGTGCATACTGTTTGAAATTGCGCTTCAAATTTTGAATAAAGCGCGGTCCTGCCATATATCCCACCGAGGTGACGAACAGAATAAGGCCGAGGGTTTCAATCAAGGTCAGGCCACTTGTGTAATCGTAACTGCCCGAAAAATTGAACAGGAGAGCGCCACTCTCATTCACACCGAAAAAGAGTGCACCAACCAAGAGAGCGACCAAAAAAACGCCTGCATCGCCCAAACATATTCCTTTTATTTTAATGCGTCCCAAGGCGTAACCCAGGAACAAGACCGAAAACACGACCAAAAGCATTGTGGACACGTTGCCAATGGAAACGAGGCCGCCCAAAAAGGTCAAGCAAATCAACCCCTTTCATAATTTACTGTAATTATATCACACGCGCGCGCGGATTGCAAGAGCTTTTTGCAAGATTGTGCAGTCATACATAGCACCACTCTTGCATACAATAAACCAACACAAAAAGGAAGGTAGGTTTGTATGATGAAAACGAACAAAAAAAGCAAATACCGCCGCATAGCGCTCCTCTGCGTTGCACTGTGCCTTGTGGCAACCCTCTCGGCGTGTGGGGCAAAACAGAATAGCGAAATCCCCGATGCGCAGTCGGTCCTCTCGCAGGGTGTGCAAATTCTTTCCGCCTCTACCGAAATGGTGGTGTGGGGCCCTCGCGGCAACGACGTCACCTTTGAAGCCGAGGATTTTTCGCGCAATCTCAATCTTTCCAAAATCGATTACATCAAGGTGGTCAGTCTCCCCGCCGACACCGAGGGAGAGCTTTTGATGGGCTCTGTGCGTGTGAGCGCGGGACAGATCATTTCGGGTGAAAACTTAGCACATCTATGCTTTTCGGCGGCAGACGATAGCATTACCAAGGCATCCTTTGGCTTTTCTGCCAACGGTAGCGCAACAGTGATGACCTGCAACATTCACCTTTTGGACGGAGCAAATTACGCGCCCACCGTCAGCATGGCATCAAGTGCTACTTTAGAGGTATCCACCTACCGCGACCGCGAGGCATTCGGGCGCCTTTCGGCTTACGATCCCGACGGAGATGCAATCGTTTTTGAAATTATCAAAGCGCCGCAAAACGGCTCTGTGATGTTGACCGACAGAGAGGAAGGTACCTACGTTTATGCACCGCGCAGCGGATTTGTGGGTAGTGACGAGTTCACCTACGTTGCACGCGACGTTTACGGCAATTACAGCACCGCCACCACCGTAAAGCTCCGCGTAATGACCTCGGGAACCTCTGTGACCTACGTGGATATGGCAAACTCTAAAGCCGCCAATGCCGCAATTGCCCTAACAGAGGCAGGCGTGATGAGCGGTGTGCAAATCGGCAACCAGCATTTCTTTTACCCCGAGCGCACCGTCACGCGCGCTGAACTATTGGTGATGGCAATGAACGCGGCAGGCATTACCGACGTTCCCGCCTGTGAGGCGACCGGCTTTGATGATGATGCAGATATCCCATCCGCAATGAAGGGATACGTTTCTGCCGCTTACACGATGGGCTACATCAGCGGCACGCTCAAGGACGGCAAGCTTTGCTTTCTCCCCAATGAGGAGATCAGCCGCGCAGAGGCGGCGGTGATGATTTCTGCCATCTTGGGCGAGGAGAGCAGCGGAGTCATTCCCACATTTGCCGACGGCGCCGAGATCCCCGTGTGGGCACAAGAGGCGATCTATACCCTCAACGTTCTCGGTGTAATGGATGCAACCGACGGTTACATTACCCCCACATCTGCTCTAACGCGCGAGCAAGCTGCTCTCATTCTTGAGGGAGTCACAAAGCTCAAATAAAGCAAAATAGCTCCTTTTGCCCTCAAAAAGTACCATTTTTAAGCATTTTTTGTGCAAAAAGGGGCTAATTTTAATAATAAGAATTAGTCTTATTATAAAATTATAAGGAAATTTGAAAAAAATATCAATTTTTTATTTTCTATTGCAAAATACTAAAATATATGTTATAATATATAACGCAGTGCCAAACTGCAAAATGAGGCCATACCAGCCGGGGATTTAGCGGAGCCCTGTACCTGAAATCCGCTACAGCAGGGGTGGAGTCCTCTTTTGAGGAATGAGCTCTTACGAATGAGTCGTATCTGCTGTGTTGACGAATGGGTCTTGCGCAATCGGGACTCGTGAACCATGTCAGGTGGGGGACCAAGCAGCATTAAGCGATCATCTCGATGTGCCGCGAGGGTGCCTGTTCTGAGCAGAAGGTGCGAATATCGCGTGGGAGCGACTTTCGATTTTGGGGTGTATGGTCTTGTTTTGCAGTTTGGCTCTTTTTAGGATAAAAGGAGACAAGCTATGAAACTCGGCGTCAGCAGTTACAGTTTTGCTAAGCATATCAAAGAGACGGGATGTGACCTTGTTGAGGTCTGCCGCCTTGCCAAAGAGATCGGCTTTGAGGCGATTGAATTCATTAACATCACCACGCCCGATCCCATTGCAACCGCCAAGGAATTGCGCGAATACTGTGCTTCCATCGGCCTTGATATCGCCGCCTACACCATTGGCGCGGATCTGCTTAACGGAGAAGAGGAAGAAATCCTCAAAAAGCTGTACGATTTTGTTGATACTGCCGAAGCTTTGGGTGCTCCCTTAATGCGCCATGACGTCACCTATTCCTTGCCAGAGGGCACAACTTGGGAAGACGCGATTCCCGTTCTCGCACCTCGCATTCGTAAGGTGACACAGTATGCAAAAGAGAAGGGCATTCGCACCTGCTCCGAGAACCACGGCTACATCTTTCAGGATTCGGAGCGTGTTGAGGCACTCATCAAAGCGGTGGATGATTCCAACTACGGTTGGCTCCTTGACGTTGGCAACTTTTTGTGCGCCGACGAGTGGCCGCTTGACGGTGTCAAACGCGCGCTTCCTTATGCAATTCACGCACACGTCAAGGATTTTCTCTATCGCAAATCCAACGAACTCCTCGCACGTCCCAGCGGATTTTTTGGCACACGCAACGGCAATTTGTTACGCGGAACCATTCTCGGTCACGGTGATGTTCCCGTAGCAGAGGCAGTCAAGCTCATTCGCAAATCGGGCTATGACGGTGTTCTCTCGCTCGAGTTTGAAGGAGCAGAGGAGAACATTCCCGCTCTCAAGGCAGGTCTCAAATACATGGGCAGACTGATGGAAATGCCCATCGAATAACACAAAAAACATTTATTTTTGCAACATGCAGGCAAAAACGCCCTCTCAGTCGCCTTTCGGCGACAGCTCTCCCAAAGGGCGAGCCGTGTATCGGTTCACTGAGTTTCGCCTTAGCAACAAAAGCTTCAAAAAAGCGAGAACTCCCGAAAGCCTCTCCCGGGGGAGAGGTGGCAGACGTCGTTGCGCGGCGTATGACGGAGAGGGGCAAAAAGCCAAAAAATAAAGACAAGGAGGATCAGGCAAATGCATCAGGCGTTATACAGAAAATGGCGTCCGCAAACCTTTGAGGATGTATGCGGTCAGGAGCACATCACTTCCATATTGCAATACGAGGCACAAAACGGAGCACTCAGCCACGCATATCTTTTCTGCGGCTCTCGCGGAACGGGTAAAACGACCTGTGCCAAGATACTCGCCAAGGCAGTTAACTGCCACAACCCCCAAAACGGTAGCCCGTGCGGCAAATGCGAGGCGTGTCTCTCTATTGACAACGGCTCCACCACTGACGTGCTTGAAATGGACGCGGCATCCAACAACGGTGTTGATAACATCCGTGACATTCGTGATGAGGTTGTTTATTCACCGTCCTCTATGCGCTACCGTGTGTATATCATCGACGAGGTGCATATGCTCTCTGCGAGTGCATTTAACGCACTGCTCAAAACGTTGGAAGAGCCCCCCGAACACGTTATTTTCATTTTGGCAACCACCGAGCTCCAAAAGCTCCCCGCCACCATAATTTCCCGTTGCCAACGTTTCGATTTCCGCCGTATTGCAACCGATGTGCTTGTAAATCGACTGACGTATATCGCAAAAGAGGAGGGCATCACCATTGATGCCGAATCCGCACGCATGCTTGCAAAGCTTGCGCAGGGCGGCATGCGCGATGCTATTAGTTTGCTCGAACTTTGCGCCGGTGGCGGACGTGCCGTCACGCCCGAGGTTGTTTCCGAAACAGTCGGCATTACGGGCAGAGAGGCAATGATTGATACCGTGCGCGCCGTTGCCGAGAGCAATTACGATGCGCTCTTTGAGCAAATCGCCGCTGTTGTGCGTTCTTCCAAGGATATTGCCGTTTTCTGGCAAGATCTCATTTCCATTTGGCGCGATATGCTCATTCTCAAAACCACGCAAAACGCCGCGGCGTATCTCGATTTGACCGACCACGAGGCGGAACAAATGAAAGAGATCACCGCTCTCTTCCGCAAGGAAACACTCATTCGCCATTGCAAGCTTTTGGAGGAAGCGTTGTTCGCAATGCAAAAATCCAACTCCGTCAAGCGTGTCATTGCCGAAATGACACTTGTGCGCATGTGCGATGCGGCACTCGATACCTCTCCCGAGGCAATGCTTTCGCGCATTGCACAGCTTGAGGAACGCCTTGATACGGGCGCACTTCCCGTAGCTCCCGCAAAGCAGGAAAAAGCCGAAAAAGCAACACCTGTAGTGCAAAAAGCGGCAGAATCCGTGCAAAAAGCAGAGTCAAAACCTGCCCCGGCGGCAGAGAAAAAGGTGGCACCTGCGCCTGTTTCCGCATCCGCGCCTACGCGCACCTTGCGCACCGTCCGCAATTGGATGGAGGTGGTTGAGCGCATCAGCCGCAGTGACCCCATGCGTGCAAGCTTTGTCAAATCCTCTCGCGCATATGAGACCGAGGACGGCAAGCTTATCGTTCGCTTTGCCGATGCCTTCTCCATGCAAATGATCGAGCAAGGCGAGGCGCGCGACCGTTTGCGTGCTGCTGCATCTGCCGTACTCAAGCGTGAGATCGGCGACCGCGAGCTCATCTTTGAGGTTGCCCAAAAGCAGGCCGATGCATCGGTCATTGATGAAATCATCGATGCCACCGAAAACTAATACACGTCAATCAAAAACAGATATATAAAAGGAGAATAACCATGAGAGCAAACATTCCAAAGGGTATGGGCGGCGGCCCGCAAAATATGCAAGCAATGCTGCG
>JAZRKS010000287.1:0-4137 GCA_045646445.1 Eubacteriales bacterium
TGTCCGGATTCATCGTCTGCACGACGGCACGGCCGGGTTCATCACCTCTTCCGGCGCGTCCCACCACCTGCGTCAGCATGGCAAACGTACGTTCCGATGCGCGATAGTCGTCAAGATAAAGAGAAGCATCGGCCAGAAGAACGCCAACGAGTGTAACGTCGGGAAAATCGTGCCCTTTTGTTACCATTTGCGTGCCGAGCAGAACGTCCGCTTCGTGTGCGCGAAAACGGCCGAGCAGCTCGTCGTAGGCGAATTTTGTGGACGTCGTGTCGGTGTCCATTCGCAGAATATTGGACGCAGGAAGCAGCGTTTGCAGCTCTTCCTCAACGCGCTGTGTGCCAAAGCCCATGCGGGCAAGATGCTCGGAATGACAGTTGGGGCACTCACGTGGGAGCGGCATGCGGCGTCCGCACCAATGGCAAACGAGGTCGCCATCGTGCCAGGTGCCTTTGCGCGTGTGGTAGGTCATTGCCACCGAGCAGGATGGGCAAGTGACTGCCTCACCGCAGGAGCGGCAACTAATGAAATGGTTATATCCGCGACGGTTGATAAAAAGCACCGCTTGCTCGTGTGCGCCAGTCACACGGCAAAGCTCGCCCATCAGCTCCTCGCCAAGCGGAGAAAGACTTCCCCCTTGCACCTCGCCGCGCATGTCTGCTACCTTTACCTCGGGCAATTTCGCTCCGCCAAAACGGTGCTTGAGCGTAATAAGGGTATACGTTCCCTCTTTTGCCTTTTGGTAGCTCTCGAGCGACGGCGTCGCAGACGCCAAAAGCATCAATGCCTTGTTGTGCGCGCAACGGTAACGCGCAACGTCGCGCGTGTGGTACTTGGGGTTTTGGTCAGATTTATAAGTGTGTTCTTGTTCTTCGTCAATAATAATTGCGCCCAAATTCTTCACGGGCGAGAAAACTGCCGAGCGTGTGCCAATGACAACGTCGGCTCGTCCGTCGCGGATGCGGCAGTAGGCATCGTAACGCTCCCCTGCAGAAAGCCCCGAATGGATAACCGCCACGCGCTCGCCATAGCGCGCGCAAAAGATTGCCACCGATTGCGGTGTGAGTGCGATTTCGGGCAGGAGCACGATAACGCCTCTGTTTTGGTCGAGCAGTTTATCGATCAGCGTCAGCATCACGCAGGTCTTACCGCTGCCGGTAACACCGTGGAGCAGTGCCGCCTTTGCCTCGCCCGAATCGACTAGCATAGAAAGCGTCTTCATTGCCGCCGATTGCTCATCGCTCAAATGAATGGGCGTTCTGCCAAGATATTTTGCTCCGCCGTAGGGATTGCGCTCCCGATGCAGCTGCAGGGCTTCGACAATGCCCTTGTTCGACAGTGTTTTCAGCGGTGCGGCAGTAACCCCTGCACGCTCGCAAAGCTCACTAGCCGTCATGGGCAGGTCACTCTCCAGCAGCGTGCGCAATGCTCTCTTTTGTGCGTCGGAGGTCAATTTCAGCTCGCCAACGGTTGCACCGTCAATGAGGGTGTAGGCATCGGCGGCAGGGATAGCCACCTGCCACACGCGCTCGGTCTTCTCGCCGTGCGCCTCCTCCAAAACACTCCTCTTTTTGGCAATGCCAAGGGTGCAAAGATGCTTGAGCTTGAGCTCCACCCCCGCACCAAAGCGGCGGCGCAAAGCATCCAAGGTGATTTCTCCGTTTTCGCGCAGGTACTCATATACGAACAAATCCGACGATGGTACGTCGTCGGAGCTTTTGAGTATATGTTGCTCGGACAGTGCATACGTAGTGACAAGACGGGAAAGAGAGGATGCGGGGATCATGGCCCTGACAGCATCACCCGTGCTACACAGGGTGCGAAGCTTCATAAAGGCACATAGCCCCAGCATCTCCTCATTCAAAAACATTTCCTCGGGGCATACCGAAAGAATAGACTTTGCCTCTTTGTAGGCAGAGCTATCCCTCAGCTCCACGACCAAAGCTAATCTGCGTTGGTTTGCCGTGCCGAAAGGAACCGTGACGAATGAGCCGGCAGAGATACCCTCTGCCAACTCCTCGGGAATCACATAATCGTATATACCGTCAATAGAGAACGGATTGTCGAGTAGGCATACGCCTGCAAAACGGCTCAAAGGGATCTCCCAATTACTCAGCGTCGGACAAAACGTCCTCAGCTTCTGCTTGTTCCTCTGCCTCTGCTTCTACCTCTTCTTCGGTAGTCTCGTTTGCATGCAGATCGATTACGTACTCGCCCGCATACAGACGGTTAACGGCTACGTGAACTGCCTTTTCGTCGCGCAGCTCCTTATCGATCATGGTGTTGATGGGGCGGTCGGTCTCCTTGTTGCCGGTGATGGACTTTTCGGCAGCGTCGTGCTGACGAACGTACTCGTCGGTAATGAGACGTGCGCACTTTGCGGTGGCAAGAGCCAGCTCGTAGCGGTTGTATTCGCCCTTGGTCAGTTCTTCAATGGTAGGATGCAGCATAATTTTATCTCCTTGCTTGTGCAAAATTTACGTTTGATGTATCAGCCCTCAAAATAGGTGGAGGGAACGTTGGGGTGGCGCTTGATCGCCCATTTTTCGGCGTGAACGATATCTTGAATATCGTCGGCACATTTGTCAACGGTCTCGTTGAAAACAACGTAATCGTATCTGTCAAAATATTTCATTTCCTCATAGGTCTGCTTCAGTCTGCCCGCAATGACCTCGTCGGTCTCGGTGCCGCGTGCGCGCAGTCTTCTCTCCTGTTCGGAGAAGGAAGGCGGCAGAAGCATAATAAGCACTGCCTCGGGATATTGGCGCTTGATGTTCATAGCGCCCTCAACCTCGATTTCGAGGAGCAGGTTGCGGCCCGACTCAACAACACGCAACGCCTCGCGCAAAGGGGTGCCGTAGTAGTTGCCGTTATAGATGGCATGCTCCAGCATATCGCCGTTGCGAATTTTTTCTTCAAACTGTTCGCGGGTGACGAACCAGTAATCCACACCGTTCTGCTCTCCCGCTCTTGGCGGGCGGGTGGTGGCGGATACCGAATAGGCAAAATTTTCACGGCGCATCAGTTCCTCGCGTACCGTGCTCTTTCCGCTGCCCGAGGGTGCGGAAATGACAATCAATAATCCTTTTTGCATCGTCCGTCTCCTTTTAGTTTTCGCTTTCCGCATCGAGGCTATCCTCATCGGCGGTGTTATTTTCCAAGCGGTTGGCGATTTTTTCGGGGGTGAGTGCCGACAGAACAACGTGCTCCGAATCGGTAATGATAATGGTGCGCGTGCGGCGACCGCAGGTGACGTCAATGGCTCTGCCATCGTCCTTTGCATCCTGCACCAAGCGCTTCATAGGCGCGGAATCGGGGCTTGCCAAAATGGTGATGCGCTCGGCTGCCACCATGTTTCCAAAGCCGACGTTAATAAATCTCATCTTTTGTCACTCCTTTGGAATTACTCAAGATTCTGTATCTGCTCGCGGATCTTTTCAAGCTCGCACTTGACGTCTACTACCAAATGCGCGATTTGTGCATCGGAGCATTTGGAGCCCGTGGTGTTGATCTCGCGGTTCATTTCTTGCATAAGGAAATCGAGCTTGCGACCGACGGGTTCACCCGAGGAGAGAATTTCCTCAAACGCACCAAAGTGTGTACGCAAACGAACCATTTCTTCGTCCACAGCCACCTTGTCGGCGTGAATTGCACACTCGGTCAGAAGCCGTGTTTCGTCGGGGGTGATCTGATTATCGTTCAGCGCCTCGCGGATGCGTTCGGCAAGTCGCTCGCGGTAGGTGGAAACGTCCGCCAGGGAAAGCTCCTCAATGCGTGCGGTTGCCGCCTTGATGTTCTGCATTTTGGAACGCAAGTCCTCGGCAAGTCGCTCGCCCTCGCGCTCGCGAACAGAAAGGAAGGTATCGGTTGCCTTTGCAAGAACCGTCAGGACTCTTTCCCAATCGTGTTCGATGTCCTCTTCGGGCTTTTTGATTTGAAAGATATCGTGATTGCGCGCAACACTCATTACGGAAATATCATCGCGCAGGTTGTATTTGTCGCGCAGGGTGTAAAGAGCATTGAGATATCCTTGAAGATACCCCTCGTCGGTAGTGATCTCTACACTGCCCGAATCCATCACTTCCACCGAGATCCAAACGTCTACCTTGCCGCGAGTCACACCGCGACTCATCAGGTAGG
>JAZRKS010000288.1:0-1572 GCA_045646445.1 Eubacteriales bacterium
GGGAGGAATATACTGTGGTGGGTTGCTTTTTTATATGAAATGTGGTAGAATATAAAAAACACATTAAGGGGATGTTTATATGGCGAATTTTATTTGTGAATTCGAAGGTGTTCGTGGACGCAAGTTAAAATTGTATGATTCTAAAGTTGTAATTACTACTGAAAAAACCGTAGGCAGTTTCTTAACAGGTAATTTTACCGACGGTGAAAAGACCATTTATTTATGTGATGTTGTCGGAGTACAATTCAAAAAAAGTGGTTTGGCAATTGGTTATTTGCAATTTGAAACTCCGTCAATGCAAATGAACAATAAGAATGATAATTTTTTCTCTGAAAACACTTTTACTTTTGAAGATGGAAAATATGGAATTACAAGCGAACTTATGGTGAAGCTTTATAATTTTGTCACTGATAGAATTGAAGAGCTAAAGTATGGAAGTATAATTATCAATGAAGTGCCTGATTTTGAGTCAATGAAAGAACATAGAGGAAGCACTAATAAAAAAGATACTTCCTACTCTTCAACTACTAGCAAAACATATTCATCCGACACCATCAACAGCACTGACCACAAGGTGGAAGTCCAAGAGTCAGACGTTTCTAATGTGCAGGAATACTTTGGTGCAGATGCCGTTACAGGAAATTATCAAAACGGATATTTCTGCAGACAATGTAAAAAAGCCGTTGCTTGCGGACAGAAACTTTGCGCTGGCTGCGGAGCGAAATTCGACTGGACAGCAATTCTGTATGGCTCGAACTCTTGACGCCACTCCCGAATTTGAATTTTGAAACAATTCTTTATTAGATATCATAAAACTTTTGCAAGAGCGAGGTTGTCTCGCTCTTGTTTTTTTACCATTTCAAAATACTATGTACTTCAATCGCAAACTTTTTTTCAATCGTCAATGTTGTCTGTGCCGGTTCCCCCTCGCGGATCCGCAAGATTTCACCTCGCTTTTTTAATATAAACCTCATCCCAAGTCGGCGCACGGCGTTTTGCAAATTTCCCGCCGTATACCGCCGACGTTAAAAACGGCAAGCCGTTTTTTGGCAAGAGGAACCTCATCCGCTCCCTGCGGTGTGCGGGAGAATGTCCTACCTCTCTGCGTATCTCTATGTTCGCGCAAACTCATCGCGTTTTCGTAGGGGATGGCTTTAGCCCAAAGGGCGTAAGACATCCCGCACCTTAAAAAACGGGCGATTCGTGAATCGCCCCTACAAACATGGGCGGGGTGGGTGTGTTGTCCTTCTCGCAAAAAAAGACAGAGAACATTTCGTTCTCTGCCCTTAATACCTTTATTCCGGCTGATCTCCTGCAGGAGTGTCCTCTGCGGGAGAAGCCTTTTTCTTCTGCTCTCTGCCGCCCAGGAACCAGGTGACCACGTCCAAGAGGGCTTCCACGATGAGGGTAATGCCCGCGATCATCCAAAGCACCTCGGTGGAGGAGAAGGGGTTCATCAGGATCAAAACGGCGCAAGCGATGGAGATGGCCGCACTGATCAACGCCAGGAACCATTTCTTGCTCTTCACGCGGAGCATATCCACCGTCAGCTGGAGCTTGCTCAACCCGGTG
>JAZRKS010000289.1:0-2650 GCA_045646445.1 Eubacteriales bacterium
TCCTGACCGCCAAGGCAAAGGTGCCCTTGCTCATTGACAGTTAGATTGTTACAAATCATTGTTTTTTTCCTCGTTCTTGTCAAAATGGGAATCAATTTTCGGAGATCATGCGCTCCATATCATAAAGTCCCGCGGGCTTGCCGCAAAGGTAGTCGGCAGCGGCAAGTGCCCCTTCCGCAAAGAGTGCGCGGCTATGCGCCTCATGCTTGAGGGTGATGGTTTGGGTATCGGTGCCAACGATGACCTCGTGTTCGCCGATGATGTTGCCCATACGAATAGCATGAATGCCAATCTCTTCCACCTCTCTCTTTGCCTGTCCACCACGTCCGAAGATGAGCTTTGCACTCTTGCGAACTTCTTTAATTGCATTTGCTAACAAAAGTGCCGTTCCGCTGGGAGCATCCAACTTGCGGTTGTGGTGCTTTTCGATGATTTCGATATCGGCATCGGGAAATGCCTTTGCCGTGGTTTTTGCAAGCTCTACAAGCAGTGCAATACCAAGCGACATATTGGCACTGTGAAATACGGGAATTACCTTTGCCGCTGACAGAATAGCGGCTTTTTCCTCGTCGGTGTGCCCTGTTGTGGCGATTACTACGGGGATATTGTTTTTCTTTGCGAAGTTTAGGAGTGCTTCGGTGGCACTGTGGTGCGAGAAATCAATAATGCAATCAATCTCGCCCGTTACGGCGCTCCAATCGGTATAGGTGACAAACTCGCGGGTGTCGAGAGGGACAACGTCAAAGCCGGCAATAACGGTTGCACTGCGTACACCGTCAAGCGCAAGCTTTGCCACTTCTCTGCCCATTCGTCCGCCAACACCGCATATTAGAATATTCATTCCATCAATTCCTTTCCTCAAATCAAGCCGTGCTGACGCATCAGTGCGTAGAGCTTTTCGGCATTTTGGGGTTCCATAGGTGTCAGGGGCAGGCGCAAGCTGTTCTCGCCAAAGCCCATAGCCGCCATTGCCGCCTTTACGGGGATGGGATTGACCTCACAGAAGAGCGCGTTGACAAGCTCCAAAAGGTCAAGCTGCATCTTGGCACTTCCTGCAACGTCGCCTGCGAAGAACTTGTGGCACATTTGCGAAGTCTCTTTGGGCATCAAATTGGAAAGCACCGAGATAACACCCTTGCCACCAAGGGAGAGTACGGGTACGATTTGGTCGTCATTGCCCGAGTAAATATCCATTTTACCGCGAACGAGGGATGCAAGCTCTGCAATTTGCGAAATGTTGCCGCATGCCTCTTTGATAGCAACGATATTAGGATGGTCTGCAAGAACTGCCGCACTAGAAGGCAACAGATTACAGCCCGTGCGAGACGGTACGTTATAAAGGATGCAGGGCTTGGTGCTGGCATCTGCCACTACCTCAAAGGACTTAATCAGTCCCTTTTGGGTTGCCTTGTTGTAGTAAGGGGTTACCAAAAGCATAGCATCGGCACCAACCTCGCATGCAAACTTTGTCAAATCGATTGCATATGCGGTATCGTTAGAACCCGTACCCGCAATTACGGGAACGCGACCGTTTACCTTTTTAACGGCGTATTCAATAACAGCGCGGTGCTCCTCGTCGGTAAGTGTTGAACCCTCACCGGTGGTGCCACAAGCAACGATTGCATCAATACCCTCGGCAATCTGCCACTCGATCAGGCGGCCGAATTGCTCATAGTCGACCTCGTTATTCTTAAACGGAGTGACGATGGCGGTTGCTGCGCCTGTAAAAACTGTTTGCTTCATAGTGTATCTGTATCCTTTCGGTTATGATTCATTTACTTGATAAAAGGGATAGGTTGTTTTATCTGCCTCGGTGATCTCGCGCTTGACGCGGCAAGGTACGCCGACCGCCACCACGTTTGCGGGAATGGATTTTGTTACCACGCTACCCGCGCCGATAACGGTATTATCACCGATTTCAACGCCTGCCAGTATTACGGAATTTGCTCCAATCCACACGTTGTTGCCCACCTTTATGGGCTTGGCAATCTCAACACCTGCTTTTCGCAATTCGGGATCGATTGCGTGCTCGGCAGTGGTAATCGTACAGTTTGGACCAATGAAAACGTTATCGCCAAAGCTGACGCCGGCGCCATCCTGAATGACAAGATTGTGGTTGGCATAGAAGAAATCCCCTACGGTGATGTTATAGCCATAATCGCACCAAAACGGCGGCACGAACATAACCTCTTTTCCCATTTTGCCCAAAAGCGTGGAAAGTATTGCTAATTGCTCGTCTTTGTCATTTGGCGAGAGCTGATTGTAGCAATGGCATTTGTCCTTTCCTATGCGAATCTGCTCTTCGTATGCAGGGTTGTAACACCCTTGAAAAAAGCAGCTTGTGGGTACGATTGGCTTTTCGCTCATATAGGGTCTCCCTTCTGATAGATTTTTAGAAATTGAAAGGCAGGAGTGCGCCAAAGAGCGTACCCCTGCCCATAAAATCCGCCGTTTGGACGGTTGTAAACGGGTGTGGATAGCGCTCCGCATTTCTGCGACAACACAACGGATATTTTCCGCAATGCCAGGATCGATCTTACGCCAAAATCGCCCTTCGGCACCCAAGCCCTTCTCCGCCGCAACGCTCGCGCTAGCTTTGACACGTCGAATACTCATCTTGTGGTGCGCCTCTATCATTTGAAGTCATTAT
>JAZRKS010000290.1:0-6531 GCA_045646445.1 Eubacteriales bacterium
TCTTGCTATCGTGGTAGAGCTGGCTCATACAAACCGCCATTTTGCCACTTCCCGGACCGGGGGCGGTAACGACCACAAGTGAGCGCGAGGTTTCAATATAATCGTTTTTGCCGTATCCTTCGTCGCTGACGATGCGGTCGATATCAGAGGGATAGCCCTCGATTTCATAGTGGCGATAAACGCGCACGCCAAGAGACTGGAGACGGGTTTGGAATTTCAGAGCCGCGGGTTGATCGCCCCAACGGGTGAGCACAACACTTCCTACCATCAATCCAAGAGCGCGGAAAGCATCAATAAGGCGCAAAACGTCGAGGTCATAGGTGATACCAAGGTCACCGCGCACCTTGTTCTTTTCGATATCCGATGCACTGATAACAATAACGATCTCCGCTTCATCCTTGAGCTGGGTCAGCATACGGATCTTACTGTCGGGAGCAAAACCCGGCAAAACGCGCGAGGCGTGGAAATCGTCAAAGAGCTTGCCGCCAAACTCAAGGTAAAGCTTGCCGCCAAATTGGTCGATGCGACGGCGGATATGTGCCGATTGCAGCTCTATATATTTTTCATTGTCGAAGCCAATTTTATACATGTTTGCGCTCTCCTTTTTATTTGGGGATTACAAGCGATACTGACCGTCTCCCAACGAAGTCAGTGTGGTATTGTAAAAAGCCTTGGATGCATCGATCAGATAGTCAATATCAAAAGCTCCCGCCGTTTCGTAGGACGAGTGCATTGCAAGCTGTGCCATGCCAATGTCAACACTGAGCATAGGGGTCAGGGTTGTTGCAATGCTGCCGAGCGTAGAACCGCCGGGCATATCGCTACGGTTGGCATACTGTTGTGTGGGAACACCTGCCTCGGCACACATTTTGCCAAAGATGGATGCGGAAACGGCATCGGTTGTGTATTTTTGTGCGGCGTTGTTCTTAATAACCACTCCCCCGTTCATATTGGGTGCGTTCTTTGCATCGCAGAGCTCGGGGTGGTTGGGGTGCTTTGCATGGGCGTTATCGGCGGAGAGCAACATCGACGATGCCAACGCGCGGCGGCGGTCCATACCGAAGCCCTCGCAAATGCGATCAATAACGTCAGAAAGGAATACCGATCCCGCGCCTTGCTTGGTGGAGCTTCCCGTTTCCTCATTGTCTGCGGCATAGAAAACGGTAACAGACTCTTTATTTTCGCTATTGATAAAGCCTTCGAGCGTGCCGAATGCGCACATCAAGTTATCAATGCGAGGTGCCGAGAAGAATTCCCCGTCAGCACCAATGCGAGTGGCAGGCGTGCGATTGTAAACGTAAAGATCATAACCGAGCAGTTCTTCCTTTTTGCATCCTGCTTCGGTGGCGAGGAGCGCTTTGAAGTCTGCCTTGGCATCCTGCGAAAGCAGCGGCAAGAGGTCGATTGCGGGGTTGTAAGCACAGCCCGAATTGATATCTCTCTTCATATGGATGGCAACGTTAGGAATAACAAGCAGATCGCGTTCGAAATTGATAAGGCGCGCCTCTATTTTCTCACCGTCGGAAACGATCACACGGCCTGCAAGCGAGAGCGGACGGTCGAGCCAAGTGGAAAAGATGGTGCCACCGTAAGGCTCGGTATTCAGGCGCATATATTGGTCGAATGCGGGAGAGAGCGACTCGCTCTTGACCTTGAACATGGGAGAGTCGGTGTGGCTTGCCGCAACCATAAAATTGCGCGCTTTTCCCTTTGGAATGCGGAAAGCAATGATGGAGGATTGATTGCGCGTAAGATAGTAGCCCTTGCCTGCTTCAAGCTTCCATTCGTCCCCTTCACACAGACGTGTATAGCCTTGCTTTTCCAAAATTTCGGCGCAGGATGCTACGGCATGAAAAGCCGTAGGGCTCTTTTCGATAAAATTGATAAGCGCGTTGATTGCTTTTGACATATCGTACCTCCCCACAAACGTGGTAAAATGAATATAATTAATATTATTATAACACAGTTCTTTTTTCAATGCAATACCAAATGCAAAAAAATCCAATCCCAAAGGATTGGATTTTTTGTTGTGTTTTTTCTTTTACTTTCCCAAAAGCTCTTTGAGAACAGGCGTGATCTGCGCAGTTACAACGGTGTACCCCTCGTGGGTAAAGTGTCCGCCATCAATCGTGTATCCTTCGTAAACCTCACCGATGGAGACATCGTAAAGTGCGCTGTAAAGATCGACAAAAGTAAAATTGTACTTTTGTGCAAGCAGTTTGATGGAGACGTTGTTGTATGCGGCAAGTTGATTTTTGCGCCCCCAATGCTCTCCTCCCATAGCGGTAAGAGACAGGAGAACAATTTTGCTCTCGGGTAGATTTTCTTGCAAGCTTTTGAGGATGGATTCATAGTTTTGGAACATGGAATCCATATTGTTGGCACCGATGAGCATGACAACAACCTTAGGTTTGAGGTCATAAAGCGACACTTGCAGGCGTTCTTCAAGACCAAATGTGGTGTCGCCACCGATACCGCGGTTTGCCGTGACGTATTGCGGATAGTATTTGGCAAGATCGTATCCGTCGGTTAAACTGTCACCGATAAAAGCAACGTCAACCTCGTAGTCGTCATATTCGGCATTCTCTTGCTCGTATTGCTCAAACTTTGCGGCGCGATAGGCGCGAACGGCCTCTTGTAGCTTTTCCTCTTCCCTTTTTTCGGGCAAAATCTTTGCAAAGTAAACGATGGCAAGTGTAATGAGGGCAAGCAAGAGCGCACCGAGTGGAATGAGATACCGCTTTTTCAAAATAGATTTCATTTTGATTCAACCTCGGTAGCCTCGATAGATTCTTCGCTTGCATCGGTGATGCTATCGGTCTTCCCTGCTTCTTCTCTTGCCTTGAGGTCAGCAAGAATTTGAGCATAGGTTTCTTCGTCAATTTTGAACTTTTTGATGTAGAGGAAGAAACCGATAAGGATGCAGATGAGCGGCAGAATCATCATAGAGATCTTCATAATCCAAATAGCCGACTCGGGCATAGAGGCAATGATTTGTGCCTCGTTTGCGGGGTTGGCGGCAATATCGTTTGTAATCATATTGATGCCCGAAATAATGAGGGTAAAGGAAACGACGCCCTTGCTGGCAGCTCCGCCAAATTGATTGATAAAGGGTTGAACGGCAAAGCTTGCGGCTTCGTTACGTTTACCGAGCTTCCACTCACCGTATTCAACGGCATCGGCAAGAAAGAGCAGCATCAAAAGCTGAATAAATGCTTGGGCAAAGAAAAGTCCAAGACCTGCAATCACAATCAGCGGCAACCACTCAAAGGAGAGGAAGAAAATGATGTAGGAAATTGTTACGGCAATCATAGAGCCCGTGTAGAGCTGCTTGCGGCTGAACTTTTTGCGGAAGAGCGGGAAAACGGAAAGTGCGGTAAGTTGTGCCACTGCAAGAACGGCTGCAAAGACCATATACATTCCCTCATCACCGTAGGCATACTTGAAATAGTAAGTGCCAAACGCGGTGGTGGTGCAATAACCAATCATAAACAAAGCCATCGAAACAGCGGTAACCATCAACTGGTCGTTGCCAATGAGCGCACGCCAAAGATCCTTAAGGGTGGTTCTCTCCTCTTTTTCGAGCTTGCTTCTGTCTTCTTTAACACCAAAGAGAGTGACGCTTTGGAATGCCCACATAATGAGCGCGCAAATAATTGCAAAAATAAAGTAAACGTCGCGGTCATCCATATTCAAAAAGGAGAACATAGAAGGCACGTTGAGATAGATAAGAACCATAGAAAACATACCAACGTTAGCGCAAATTCTTGCAAACGCGCCAACACCCTCGCGCACCTTTTGGTCCTTGGAAATAGCAGGCATCAGCGACCAATACGCGATATCGTTGAGCGAGAAGAAAATGCTGAAAAGCAGATAGGTAATGCCGAGTAGCACGATATGCGCAGTCTCTCCCATACGGAAATTGTGGAACATCAAAACGCTCAGAATGCCTGTGCCGATCATACCGACAAGGATCCAGGGCTTGAATTTGCCCCACTTGGTTTTGGTGCTATCGACAACGGCACCTACAAAGGGGTCGATGACGGCATCAAAAATGCCAAAAAGCGTTAGCATAACACCGATAGCGGCAAGTCCGCCATCCGAAAAACCGACAACATCGGTCAGGTGCACCAAAAGGTACATACTGACCAAGGAATAGAGAGCATCTCTACCCACGGTGCCAAGACCGAAGCAAATTTTATTGCGTTTCATTTGTTTATCCATTGTTATTTGTTCCTTTCTCGTTTTCTGTTTTTTCAATCAGATACAAGGTACTGCCAAAATCACCGAGGATGCGCAACGAGGGGTGATATCCCGTTCCGCTATATTGCATGGTAAGCGGAATGCCACTTTGGAGCCCTGCACCCGAAACGGTGTAGGATTCCTCACCGTCCTTCATAGAAAAGTGACGGTTCACAAAGCGCAAGACCGGTCCGTCGGCTTTGAGCGTGATGGGAAATACGTGCTTGATGAGTGAGCCGAAGCGCGAGATCTTGAGGCGTTGCTCAACCGATTGCATTTTGTAAAAGGCATCCTGCTCGGTGTCAAGCACACGCAAGGTGTCGCGCGCAGGGCTTGTGTGATAGTCAAGATTGTAAATTGCCGCTACACATTCATCCTTGCGACTGATCTGCCACGATTCCCTGCCCTCGCCTGCATCAAGGCGTGCAAAACGACCGTATTGCAGGGTTTTGCGGTGGGCTTTATAGAAGGCAATTTGCCGCTTGATCTGTCGGCGTTCATCGGGTGTCAGCTCGCCAAAGTCGAGCTCGTAGCCAAGCACACCAAAGGTTGCTACGTTAAAGCGCGTAGAAAGCGGAATATCGCGCAGGGTTTGCTGATTGGGCGTCATAGAGACGTGTGCGGACACGCAGGATGGCGGATAGAAGCAGTAAATGCCCCTTTGAATATCGATGCGTTCGCGTGCATCGGTGTCGTCACTCGTCCAAATTTGCGGTGAGTAACAAAGCATGCCAAGGTCAAAGCGATTACCGCCCGAGGAGCAGCTTTCAAGTAGTACTTTGGGATGTTTTTCGCAAAAGATGCGGCGAAGTACCTCGTAAAGCCCTAAAATATAGCGGTGGAAGAACTCACCTTGGTTTTTGAGTGTGGATGAGTACATATCGCTGATGTGGCGGGTGTAATCCCACTTAACGTACGCAATGGGAGCCGAGGAAAGCACGGCATCCAAGGCATTTACAATGTAGTCACGCACGTCGGCACGTGTTAGGTCAAGCACCAACTGATTGCGCCCGTAGCTCGGTTCTCTTTCGGGCACGCGAATTGCCCACTCGGGATGTGCGCAATAGAGGTCGCTATCCTCGTTGACACATTCCGGCTCGAACCAAAGCCCGAACTGCATGCCCATTTTGTTGATGCGCTTTGCCAAGGCAGTAATACCGCCGGGAAGCTTTTTGGTGTTGACTGTCCAATCACCAAGCCCTGCGGTGTCACTGTTGCGCTTGCCAAACCATCCGTCATCGAGAACAAAGGTCTCGACGCCCAGCCTTTTTGCTTGCCGCGCAAGGGCCAGGAGCTTGCGACGGTTAAAATGGAAGAAGGTGGCTTCCCAGTTGTTGATAACAATGGGACGCGCACTCTCGCGAAAATCTTCGCGGATAATGTGGTTGTTGACAAAATCGTGCATGTTTGCCATGAGCGCATTTGTTCCGCCCGTGGTATAGCTCATTACCGCTTGCGGCGTGTTGAAGTGATCGCCTGCTTTGAGCTTCCACAAAAAGCAATGCGGATTGATGCCGCTCATCACGCGCAAGGTATCGTGATTGCCCATTTCCACGGCAGAATAATGGTTGCCACTGTAAATGAGGTTAAAACCAAGCACCTCGCCCCACTCCTCGTTTGCACCCTTTCTTTTGAGCATAAACGCGGGGTTGTGGCGATTGGATGAGCCGCCCGTTGTGGAATCGTTGACAAGAATACCGTAGGATACGGGGCGCTCGTGGATATGCGCTTCCTTTGCCCATCCGCCATCAAGTGTAAGCATGGTATAATCTGCACGCGGCAAATCGAACATAAAGCTCATCAGCTTGCGAATAATCACATCTCCCTTGCCACCGTTGCAAAGACGCGCGTGGCGTGCGATGACGTTGCAATCGGCAAATACGGTATAGCAAAGCTCGAGCTTGAGTTCGGGATATTTTTTATCTGCCAAAACAACCGTCAGCGTCTCCCCTTTTCCCGTAGCAAACGGAAGTGCCTCGTTGGTTGCCGGCGTGTTCGACACACTGTGGCTTTGATAAACAAAATCAGTGACAAAAGAGCCGTCAGCAAGAATCAACTCCATAGGCGTGTGGCGAAAGTCACCCTTGCCAATGCCCGAATACTCTTGCGGAAGTGTTTCAAGAGAATATGCCGCATCATCGCCGTCATAAGCAACCGTTGTGCCAAGCATCATATTGTTTTTGAGGCACAGCGCCTCGGCATCGGATAGAGAAACACGCGTGCCGTAATAGATATGCTCCAAATGCCCGCGCGAGGTTACGCGGAAAAGATAGCTTGTGTTTTGCGTTT
>JAZRKS010000291.1:0-3378 GCA_045646445.1 Eubacteriales bacterium
GACGTGATCCTTGCCTGCCTTTTTGGCATTGCTCTGTGTTCTGTCCTCTTTGGCAATTTGGTTGCCGCAAGACCGCAAAAGAATCCCACAGCCGAAGCAGAGGACGCCGAAAAAAAGCCCACCCTGCAGGTGCTCCCAAAGCCCCTGCTTGCCGCGTTTGTCACACCCGTGCTCTTGATATACGCACTCTTCTTTGTTTCGCAATGGAACTACTATGTGTCGGCGTTTACGCACACCCTGCCCGAAGGGCTGACCTATGCGCAGTACGCACGCGAGGGCTTCTTTCAGCTTTGCACCGTCAGCGTATTCAATGCCGTCCTGCTCTTTGTTTTGCAAGCCTTTATGCGCCGCACCCCCGGTGAGCGCGGACTGCTACGCCGCTCCTACGCGGGCATTGTTTCCCTCTTTACCCTCATTCTCATTGCCACGGCGCTCTCTAAGATGATGCTTTATATTGATGCCTACGGCATGACGCAAAACCGCATTCTCGCAACCTGGATGATCCTTTTGTTGGCAGTCATCTTTATCCTCTCGCTCCTCCACGTCTTTTGCAAGAAATTCCCGCTTGCGATTGGCATTTTTATCGCCTGTGCACTGTTTTTGCTGATTTTGTTCCTGCCCAACGTTGACGGAATGATTGCCGATTACAACGTGGATGCCTACCTTTCGGGTGACCTTTCAAGCGTTGACGTAGAGGCTCTCCAAGACCTCGACCTCGCCGCCGTTCCCGCGCTCTGCCGCCTTGAGGAGCACCTGCTCTCCCAAGGAAAACTCGATGAAAAGTCTGCTTTGCTTTTGGAAGAGACCACCGCGCGACTTAACAATCTTGCCGAGCAGAGCAACAACGCCGATGACGGCATCTTTGACTTCAATCTTCCTCTCTCACGCGCAAGGCAAATGCTTGCAAAGCGACAACCGAAAGGAATCCTTTATGAATAGCAAAAAAACGCGTCTGTTTTTGTGGATCAGCTTATCTTTTGTTGCATTATCTTTTGTTACGCTTTTGGTAAAAATCGCATTGTTATATTGTGAATTCAAAGCCACATCCTCAACCTTATCTCCAAATGATCTGATTCATTTTGAATACGGTTTTGTTCTTGAGTTGTTTGCATACGTACTGTTTGGAATGTCCGCTTTGCTCTTGGAACTTTGCGGCATTTGGAGTATCTATCGAATTTTGAAGCTACAGCCGCGGAACGCCGCCAAAATTTGCTTGCTGATTTCGGCAATTCTATCATTTTCTGCCTTTGCTTTTCAGGCACTGATGCTTTCAGGTGTGCTGAACTTTACCGCAGATAGTGGCTCTGTCAAGCTGCAAGAGATCCTTCTTTTGCTGACGGGCTTGCCGATTGCAATTGTATCTTTTGTGTTGGGGAGTATACCTGTAAAACAGGACGACTAACGAAGCATTACCAAAAGCCTCCCTTGTGCAAAGGGAGGTGCCGAGCGAATGTGAGGCGGAGGGATTGTAAAAAATCAGGTCGCAACAAGACAATCCCTCACCCGACTTCGTCGGGAGCTCCCTTTACACAAGGGAGCCTTTTCGTGAAACAATGATAATCAAACAAAAAGGAGAATAAAATGAAAAAGTTTATCGGCTTGATGATATTCGTCGTTTGCACATTGTCTTTGCTGTGCAGCTGTGACCTGTTCACCTATGAAGAAAACCTAAAGGCAGATGCCGCGAAACACCTGCAATTAAACCTTGACAATACTACCGTGTTGGAAGAATGGGACACCCATGGCGGTTTTCACGGCGACGGAGAGACCTTTGTAAAGCTCTCCTGCCCCGACGGTTTTGAAGAAAATCTTGGCATCGAGTGGAAACCCCTGCCGCTTGAAGAGGATGCTTATCGACTTTTTTATGAGTGGGGCGGTGTTTTAGAGTACCCCGTAACCGATGAAAGATGCATCCCCGAAATTGAAAACGGCTATTGGTATTACAAAAACACTGGAGCATGGAACTGGGATTTTGCCGTATACGATTGCGACCAAAACATACTTTATTTTTATGAGTATGATGCGTAATCTTGTAGCCAAAATTAATGTTTTTCGCGAAAATAATCAAAAATCAAAGTTTTTGGGGCTGTTTTTCTATTGACAGCCCCTATTTTTTGGAGTATAATGAGTGCAGTATGACAAGATTTACTTCTTGGAGGAATAAAAAAATGAAAAAAGTTAAATTTGGTGTTATCGGTTACGGTCAGCGCGGCTCGGGCATGACCCAGCGCATTCTGCTCGGCATGAGCGACGTTGAAGTTATCGGTGTTTGCGACTACTATGAGGACCGCACACAACAGGCAATGGACGACGTTGAAAAGGCATGCGGCAAGCGCCCCTTCGGCTCGACCAACTATATGGATATTTTGAACATGGAAGCCCTTGATGCAGTCATGATCGCCACCTCTTGGGAAACGCACGTTCCCTTTGCTATCGAGGCAATGAACAAGGGTATTGCTGTTGCTATGGAGGTTTGCGGCGCGTACAACATCGATTCCCTTTGGGAGCTTGTTCGCACACAGGAAAGAACCGGCACGCCCTTTATGTTTATGGAAAACTGCTGCTTCGGCAAAACCGAGCTGCTTGGTACCTCCTTCGTTCGTAACGGACTGCTCGGCGAGCTCGTTCACGCACACGGCGCATACGCACATCACCTCGCTTATGAGATCGCTACCGGTGAAAAGCACCGTCACTACCGTTTGCGCAACTACCTGCTCCGCAACTGCGACAACTACCCCACCCACGAGCTCGGCCCGATTGCAAAGGCGCTCAACATCAACCGCGGCAACCAAATGCTCTCGCTCGTTTCCATCGGCTCCAAGGCTGTCGGCATGGCAGATTACGTAAACCGTTACGCCGAAAAGTATCCTGACTTGGTTGGAAAAACTTGGCGTCAGTCCGACATCGTTAACACGCTGATCACCTGCGCAGACGGCTCTACCATCTCGCTCCGCCTCGATACCACTCTGCCTCGCTCCTACTCCCGCGAGTTCACCCTACGCGGAACAAACGGTCTCTATGAGCAGGATACCAATCTTCTGTACCGTTGGGGCGACCGCGAATATTGGGACACCGAGCGTTACTACCGTGATATGGCAGGCAACGCAGCAAAGCTCGAGGAAGATTATCTCCCCGACATTTGGAAGACCATTACCCAAGCCGAGCTCGATGCAGGTCACGGCGGCATGGACGGCCTTGAAATGCGCGCATTTGTCAATGCCCTGAAGGCAAACAAGGAAATGCCCATCGACGTTTACGACGCAGCTGCTTGGATGAGTATTTCGGCACTCTCCGAGATCTCCATCGCACAAGGCGGTGCTCCTCAAATGATCCCCGACTTCACCAACGGTATGTGGACCGTTCGCAAATCGAAGGACG
>JAZRKS010000292.1:0-5345 GCA_045646445.1 Eubacteriales bacterium
ATTGAAAAATCCTTCCGCTTCCGCACCACGCACACGTCGCTTGATGGCAAAGTTGGACGCAAAGCTGAAAGAAGAAAGAGATAACGGTGGCGTTATCGGCATCGATACCGAGACCGTTACATCCCTTACCGCATACCCTGCGGCGTATCTTGATCGTGATGATGAATTGATCGTGGGTTTGCAAACCGCCGAGCCGCTGGTTCGTTCGGTCAATCCCTTTGGCGGCATCCGCATGGCGAGAAGTGCCTGCAAGGCTTATGGCACTCAGCTTTCCGACGAGATTGAAAAATCCTTCCGCTTCCGCACCACGCACAACGATGGCGTCTTTCGCGTTTATACCGACACCATGCTCGCTATGCGCCACACGGGCATTCTCACGGGTCTGCCCGATGCTTACGGTCGCGGACGCATCATTGGCGACTACCGCCGTATTGCGCTCTACGGTATTGATTTTTTGATTGAAGAAAAGAAAAAAGATAAACAAGAGCTTGGCAAAAAGGGAATGACCGAGGAAACGATGCGTCTTTTGGAAGAGCTTTACAAGCAAATCGAATTTCTTGGCAAGCTCAAAGAAATGGCTGCTCTTTACGGCTGTGATATTTCCCGTTCGGCAGAGAACGCACAAGAGGCCATCCAATGGGTTTATTTTGGCTACCTTGCCGCAAACAAGGAGCAAAACGGCGCGGCAATGTCGCTCGGCCGTGTAGGTACCTTCCTTGATATCTATATTGAAAGAGATATTCAAAACGGTCTGTTGACCGAAGAGGGCGCACAGGAGCTGATTGACCAGTTCGTTATGAAGCTGCGTATGATTCGCCATTTGCGTACCCCCGAATACAACGAACTCTTTGGCGGCGACCCGATGTGGATTACCGAGGCAGTTGGCGGTGTCGGTGAGGATGGCAGACCCTTGGTTACCAAAAACGCTTACCGCTTTTTGCACACGCTCTACAACCTCGGCTCTGCTCCCGAGCCCAACCTCACCGTTTTGTGGTCGAATAAATTGCCCGAGCCCTTTAAGCGTTACTGTGCACGCGTTTCCATCGACACCGACTCCATTCAATACGAGAGCGACGATTTGATGCGCCCTCGCTACGGTGACGATTACGCTATTGCCTGTTGCGTGAGTGCGATGAAGGTTGGCAAGCAGATGCAGTTCTTTGGTGCTCGCTGCAACCTTCCCAAAATTCTTCTCATGTCGCTCAACGGCGGCCGAGAAGAAAGATACGATATGCAAATCGGTCCCGAAATGCCCGTTATGGATGACGAGATTTTGGACTACGATAAGGTGCGCCAACGCCTCGATTTTTATATGAAGTGGCTGGCAGGTGAATACGTTAACACGATGAACGTTATCCACTATATGCACGATAAATACGCCTACGAAAAAACGCAGCTTGCCCTGCATGATACCAACGTAGAACGACTGATGGCGTTTGGTGCGGCAGGTCTTTCGGTTATTGCCGACAGTCTTTCCGCCATCAAGTTTGCAAAGGTTCGTCCCATTCGTGATGAGCGTGGACTCATCAGTGATTTTGAGGTGGAGGGCGACTTCCCGAAATTCGGTAACGATGACGGACGTGTCGATTCTATCGCCGAGGAGCTGCTCGATAAATTTATCGCAGCTCTGCGAGAGACTCCCACCTACCGCGGTGCTATCCATACGCTGTCGGTTCTCACCATTACCAGCAACGTGGTATACGGCAAAAAGACGGGTGCTACTCCCGTCGGTCGCCGTGCCGGTGAGCCCTTTGCTCCGGGGGCCAACCCGATGCACAACCGCGAGACCTGCGGTGCTTTGGCGTCGCTTACCTCGGTGGCAAAGCTTTCCTACGATTCCTGCCGCGACGGTATTTCCAACACATTCTCCATTGTTCCCGAGGCGCTTGGCAAAACCTACGAGGAGCGCATCAACAACCTTGTTGATATCCTCGGCGGTTATTTCAATCGCAACGCGCATCACATCAACGTAAATGTCCTCAACCGTCAAAAATTGATTGATGCTATGGAAAATCCCGACCTTTACCCCAACCTTACCATTCGTGTATCGGGCTACGCGGTCAACTTCCACAAGCTCTCACTCGAGCAGCAAAAAGAGGTTATCAGCCGCACCTTCCACGAAACCATGTAACCAATGAAGGGTTACGTACACAGCTTACAATCTCTCGGCACGGTCGACGGACCGGGTGTGCGCTCGGTCGTCTTCCTGTCGGGTTGCCCCTTGCGGTGTGTCTATTGCCACAACCCCGACACGTGGACACGTGAGGAAAATCAGCTTACCGAAGCCGAAGAGCTTGCCTGTCGCCTTGTGCGCTTTTATCCCTTTATCAAAAACGGCGGTGTGACCTTTTCGGGTGGCGAGCCGTTGCTCCAGGCGGAGTTTGTTACCGAGGTCGTAACGCACCTCAAACGCGAGGGCTTGCACGTTGCCATTGACACCTGCGGAGCGCCCGTGACACCTTCTGTTGAGCGCTTGATAGAGGTTGCCGATATGTTCCTTTTGGACATTAAAATGACCACCGAGGAGGACTATAAGCACTATACGGGTGGCAGTTTGGCGGCAACAATGGCATTCCTTGACCTGCTCGAAAAAGCAGGAAAAGACGTTTGGATCCGCCACGTGGTGGTGCCCGGCATCAATGATCCAGAGGAAGACATTTTGCGCTTGGCAGAGCTGATAAAGGGCTATACGTGCATCAAAAAAGCAGAGCTGTTGCCCTACAAAAATCTTTGCCTTGAAAAATACCGCACGCTCGGCATTCCGTTTCCTTTGGAGGATACACCGCCGATGAAGGCAGATGCTTTGGAGGCACTTGAAAAAGTGTTGGCAGAAGCGCTACAATCTTAATCCACTATAGGTTACTGACAAGTTTTGTGCGCAAATCTTTAACTGACAAACGCATAAAAAGAAAGGCTCCCCTGTGTAAGGGGAGCTGTCAGTCGATAGACTGACTGAAGGGTTGGCTCTAACCGAATGTAAAACAAAGAAACAACCCTTCCGTCATTTTCTTACGAAAATGCCACCTCCCCTTACACAGGGGAGGCTTTCTGTTAGTACATTTTTGCTACTTTAATGAATGGTATTTTGGGCAGATCTTTTTAGTACCCCAAAAATCATCTTTGCATTAAAATTTCACCCAACGCATCCCACGCCGCCTCAAATTGCATCGGCTTACGCGTTACGGGGTGCAAAAACGCAAGACGTGTGGCAAAAAGCGCAATCGGTCTGTTATCTCCGCGCGCGCCGTATTTGCCGTCACCCAAGAGTGTGTGTCCGCGCGAGGCGAACTGTACGCGTATTTGATGCGTTCTGCCCGTGCGCAAAAGAACGTGCACAAGCGTGCATTCCTCACCGCGTGCGGTTGTCAGAGTTTCTACGGTGTCATAATCCAAAAGCGCCTCTTTTACACCTGCGCGTTGACGTTCAACCACAAAGGTTTTGTTCTGGCGGCGGTCGTGGAACAAGAGGTCACGCATCTCGCCATTCTCGGGCTGCGGCACGCCGCGCACTACGGCAAGGTATTCTTTCTTTAATTCCTTTGCCTGAACGGCAGCCGAAAGCTTTGCTGCCGCCGCGGGTGTTTTGGCATACACCATCACGCCGCCCACACCGCGGTCAAGTCGGTGGACGGTTCCAATATAACCGCCTGTTCTCTCTTCCAAGAGGTCGGCAAGCCCGTCCTTTTTGGCAGTTGACTCGCAAACAAGAGCGGTCGGCTTTTCTACAACGATGATGTGCGCATCCTCAAACAAAATTGAAATATCCATAACGAATTCCTTATAAAAAAAGTATTTTAAAGCCCGCAAAAGGGGGAGTGAAAATATGCTAAAAAACAGCGAAAACGCAGCACGTGTGTGCAAAAACGCGCTAATTTGCGCACTTGGGGCGCAATTTGAAGGCATTTCGGTGCACGTGTTCGATGAGATCGATTCTACCAATACCGAAGCCAAACGAATGGTGGCAAACGGCTTTTTTGGCGATGCACTCCTTGTGGCACATACGCAAACGGCAGGGCGCGGTCGTATGGGTCGCAGCTTTTACTCGCCCAACGGCACGGGTGCTTATTTTAGCATTCTGCACACCCTTTCCACGCCTCTTTGCGATGCGGTCGCCATCACCTCGGCGGCATCGGTTGCGGTTATGCACGCAATTCGAAATCTTTCGGGAATTCAAACCCAAATCAAGTGGGTGAACGATCTTTATTATCATGATAAAAAGGTTTGCGGCATTCTTACCGAAGCGGTAAGCACAGGGGAGGGCACACACGTTGTTGTGGGCATTGGCATCAATCTCGATACTGCCGATTTCCCCAAGGAGCTTGCGAGCATTGCCGGTTCACTCGGTGCCGGAATAGATGTCAATGAATTGATCGCGCAAATCCACCGTGAGATCATCGATTATTTAAAGGTTCCCAACAATCGCGAATGGCTTGCCGATTACCGCGCGCATTCTTGCGTGCTCGGCCGCCGCGTGACTTGGACGGAGGGGGATGGCACCCGTATCGGCATTGCAGAATCTATTGACGGAGACGGTGCGCTCCTTGTTAGAGACGGGCAAAACGAGCTTGTTCGCCTGCACACGGGAGAGATCTCTTTGCGCCCCTTGCAAGAGGAATAAAATAGAATAATTCTAATTCTCATTCTAAAATAAGTCACAAAAAGCCGTGAAAACGGCTTTTTTTAACCAAATTTACCCAATTATAACACGAAAACGCTATTTTTCTTCGCTTGTTCACAAAAAGTTAACATTCAAAATGCGATCTTGCTATTGCAATTTCAAAAGAAAAAAGATACAATAATATGATAAAAATTAAATTCTAACAAAGAAAAGGACATATATAAATGCTTGAATTCAAAAACGTTTCTTACGAAACGCCGGAGGGCAAGGTCATCCTGCGCGACGTAAGTCTTAAAATCGACGATCGCTTTGTGGCGGTAACCGGTCCGAACGGAAGCGGCAAATCCACCATGGCAAAGTTGATCGCGGGTATTTACACCCCAACGTCGGGCCAAATCCTTTTGGATGGCGTCGACATCACCAACCTTTCCATTACCGAGCGCGCCAAATCGGGTGTCAGCTTTGCATTCCAACAGCCTGTGCGCTTCAAGGGCATCACCGTCAAGGAGCTTATTTCCATTGCTTCGGGTAAAAACATTTCAGTAGCCGAGGCTTGTGCTTATCTCTCCGAGGTTGGCCTTTGCGCAAAGGATTACGTAAACCGCGAGGTTGACGGCTCTCTTTCAGGCGGTGAGCTCAAGAGAATCGAGATTGCAATGACCAATGCACGCGGCACAAAGCTCACTGTTTTCGACGAGCCCGAGGCAGGCATCGACCAAGTCGGAGG
>JAZRKS010000293.1:0-6517 GCA_045646445.1 Eubacteriales bacterium
TGTTTCTACGTGGAGTCTGTTCGGGCAGATCGTTATTTTGGTTCTCATTCAAATTGGCGGTCTTGGGTTTATCCCCATTGTTTCGGGGCCGATGATTCTTCTCACGCGCCACATGGGCATTGGGCACAAGCTGCTCATTCAAGATGCCTTTAACCTGAACACGATGGAAGGGCTTTCCAAATTCATTCGCAACGTTTTGTTGGGCACGCTCTTTATCGAGGCTCTCGGAGCGGCGCTTTGCATGACCGTTTTTGTTCCGCAATTTGGCACACGCGGTATTTGGATATCGGTGTTCCATTCTATTTCGGCTTTCTGCAATGCGGGCATTGATATTTTCGCAGAGAACAGTCTTTGCGACTATGCGACCAATCCTATCATTAATACAGTGACGTCTGCGCTCATTATTTTGGGCGGCATTGGTTACATTGTTTGGTGGGACGTGTTGCGTGTGTTGCGGAGCGGTGCTTTGAAAAAAGGGCATTTTTGGTGTCATCTGACGCTCCATAGCAAAATCGCCATTGCGACCTCTGCCATTTTGATTTTTGGCGGTGGTGTGTTGATATTGCTTTGTGAATTTAACAATCCCGCCACCATTGGAGATATGTCCTTTTTTGATAAAATACAAGTATCGCTGTTCCAATCAGTCACCACAAGAACCGCAGGCTTTGCAAGCGTTCCGCAAGAGAATTTGCGTGACACCACGTCGGTGATCTCCATGGCAATGATGCTTGTGGGCGGCTCTCCCGTAGGAACTGCGGGCGGCCTCAAAACCGTTACGATTGCCGTTCTTTTGTGCTCGGCGTTTGCCACCGTTCGCAACAAGAGCGAGGCAACGCTTTTTGGCAGACGCATTTCCTCCGATTCCATTCGCCGCGCGGTTGCGGTGGTCGTTACCTTTGGCGGCATTGCACTTGTCAGCACAACGCTCTTGGCGGCTGCAACGGGTGCCAATCTTTTAGACGTTGTTTATGAGTCGGTCAGTGCCATTGCAACGGTAGGGCTTTCCCGAGGCTTTACGGGGAACCTGAATGCATGGGGCAAGCTGATCGTGATCGTTACCATGTATCTTGGCAGAGTAGGCCCCATCTCCTTGGCGGTTGCGCTTGGCAGCGACAACGAGAGTCAAAACGTGATCTCCGAGCCCGAAGAGGACATCAGTATCGGATAACAGAAAGGAATAGATATGAGAAAAAAGAAAACGTATGCAGTGTTTGGTCTTGGCCGTTACGGCAAGGCGGTTGCCACCGAGCTGGTAGATGCCGGCATGGAGGTGCTCGCAGTTGATAGCGACCAAAAGGTCGTCAACGATCTTGCGGCGGTCCTTCCTATTTGCAAGTGTGCCGACGTGACCGACCCCGAGGTAATTGCACGTCTTGGCATTGCCGATATCGATACGGTCATTATTTGCATGGCAAGCAATCTTGAGGCAAGCGTTATGGCGGTCACCCTTTGCAAAGAGGCAGGCGTCAAAAACGTCATTGCCAAGTGCGCGACCGAGATGCATCAAAAGATCCTTTTGCGCGTTGGCGCAGATGAGGTCGTGTTCCCCGAAAAGGAATCGGGTGTGCGCCTTGCCAAAAACCTGCTCTCGTCGGGATTCATCGATATGATCTCGCTCTCCAAAGATACCTCTATCGTTGAAATTGAGGTCAAGCCCGAATGGGTTGGCAAAAACCTGATTGAGTTGAATTTGCGCAAAAAGCACGGCTTTAACATCGTTGCAATTCGTGAGGGTAAAAAGGTAACGGTGGATCTTGACCCCGAGGAGCCCCTCCCCGAGCACGTCACGCTCATTGTGCTTGCAAATACCGCAAAGCTTGCAAAATTCAAATAAAACGTCTTTTAGCATCCCCGCCGAGTCATGCTCGCTTTGCGGGGGTGCTTTATGATTTCAAGGAAAAAACTTGCATTTTCTCACAATATGTGTTATACTGTAGTTGAAGCTTATTCAAACAATCCCCGAAAGGAGAAACCAAACATGAAAAAACGCTTACTGATTGCGCTTTGCTGCCTTGTGCTGCTGGTGCAACTGCTCCCCATCGTTCCCATGGCAGAAACGGTGGATATCGGAACCGTTCCGCAAGAGCTTTATTATTGCCGCGAGGCTCTCAAAACGCTCGAAAACAGCGAGGCGCTCCTCTTTGCCTACGATAACATCGTAGCCGGCATTGATGCTTGCGCCGAGGAAATTATCATTAGTAATCATCAATATCAAATTTCGCCTGCCGAGTTTGAAATGGTTTTGGAGGCGACCCGTCGCGACCATACCGAGCAATTTTGGATGGGCGGCTCCTACACCCCCAAGGATGACGGCTCCGTATTTTGGTCGATGAAGCCCACCTACCTGATGAAGGGCAAAGAGCTGCAGGATGCCAAGGCCGCATTTGAGCAGGCGATCAATTTGATGCTTGCCCGTCTCACTCCCGAAATGAGCGAGTACGAAATGGAAAAGGCATTGCACGATATGCTTGCCGTACACGTTACATACGTCAGCACAAGCAACGCGCACAACGCTTACGGCGCTCTGGTTGAGGGCAAGGCGGTTTGCGAGGGCTATGCCGAGGCTTTGCAATGTCTGTTGCACCGCGTTGGTATTCAATCGGTCGAAATCTTTGGCTACGGCATCAACCCTGCCACGGGCTTGGGCGAGCCTCATGCTTGGAATGCCGTTCGCATCGATGGAGAATATTACCTCGTTGACCTGACATGGAACGACCAAAAGAGTATTCTTTTGCACGCATACTTTAACCAAACAAGCAAGATCATGGCAGAGGACCACGAAGAGTGGATCATCGGTCAGGATTCCAACGATATGATACTGACCTGCGAGGTTTTTGATCTGCCCGTGTGCACCGCAACCGCGGCAAACTACTTTACCAAAGAGGGCGGCCGCATCAAGGATTACACGGTGGCATCCATTAGCAAGCTCCTCAAGGATAATCATCTGTCGGTTCATTTGTTTGTCGATTCCGACGTTGCGGCATTCAAGTCTTGGTACGAGGCAAACATCGTTGAAATTGCAACTGCCGCAGGCGTTTCGGGAAAATTTGTTTACGGTAGCACGCAAATCGGTCGCGAGATCCGCATTTACATTGAAACCTGCAAGCACGAGCAGCTCACCGCCGTAGAAGAAAAGGCGGCTACCTGCGATGCCGACGGCAACGAGGCTTACGTTCTTTGCAAGGAGTGCAATAAGATGTTCCAAACCGAACGCGATGCCAACGGCAACCTTGTGGAGATCGTCAACCGCGAAAGTGTTAAGATTCTTTCCGTAGGGCACAATTGGTCGGTAAGAGATACCGAAAACGAAAATACGCTTGTCAAGCGCGCAACCAACTGCCAAGAAGAGGACACCTACCGTTACATCTGCTCGGCGTGCGGCGAGATGAGTGATACCTACACCTTTACCACTGTAGCCGGTCCTCACGTGGATGCCAACGGCGATAAGGTCTGCGATCTTTGCCGCGACGGCGAGACCACCTTTGATTTTGGTGCCGTTTTGGATTTCATTATGGCAAACCCCCTCATCCTTGGCGGTGGCGGCGGAGCCATCCTGTTGGCGATTCTCATTGCCGTCATCAATAAAGTAAGAGGATAACAGACGGTTTTCTACCTAATTATATATTTTTACCACACCCACCGCAGATCAAATCCTCTGCGGTGGGTGCTTTTTTGCGCTTTTTGCGGCAAAAGGGAAGGGGATCACGGCAAAAAGGGCGTTTTTTGTCGATTTGACGAAAACGCCCCCTCTTTGAAAAAATAAAAAAACAAAAAAATGAATTTTTTTACAAAAAACCCTTGACAAATTGCAAAAAAGGTGATAAAATAGTAAACTGCATTATAATCGCTCGTATTGTGGACACTTTGGTAAAAGAGGCAAAATGCGTTATCGTCATTTTGCACAAATACCGGATGTCAAAAAAGCGTTCCGCAACCGATTGTGATTTTCCCCAAGCGTATCAATGATTGAATGGAGTGATTGAATTAATGATCAAAGTAAAAGATCAAAAACTTGGTCAGAACACAAGAAAAAGCTTCTCCACGTCTCGGTTTGATTACCCCCTGCCGAATCTGGTAGAAATTCAAACCAAGTCCTATGAGTGGTTCAAAAAGGAAGGCCTGATGGAGGTTTTGAGAGATGCATCTCCCATTACCGATACCTACGGCAATCTCGTTATCGAGTTTATTTCCTACACCTTGGACGAGGAGCATCCCAAGTACCCCGTTGAGGAGTGCAAAGAGAGAGACGTTAACTACGCGGCTCCTCTTAAGGTAAACGTTCGCCTGACCAACAAGCAAACAGGCGAGGTCAAGCAGGCAGACATCTTTATGGGTGACTTCCCCTTGATGACCGAAACCGGTACCTTCGTCATCAACGGTGCAGAGCGCGTAATCGTTTCGCAGATTATCCGTTCTCCCGGCATGTACTACGCTTCCGAAATCGATAAAGCAGGTAAAAAGACCTATGCCTCCACCGTAATTCCTTACCGTGGCGCATGGCTCGAATACGAAATTGATGCTGCAGGCGTGGCATACGTTCGTATCGATAAAAACCGCAAGCTCCCCTTGACCATGTTCATTCGCGCGCTTGGCTTTGCTAACCGCGAGGACATCTACGCACTCTTTGGCGACGAAAAGTGCCTGATGACCACCTTTGAAAAGGATGAGAGCGAGGATCTTGCACTGCAAAGCCGCTCCACCGCAGAGGTTGAAGCACTCAAGGAGATCTACAAAAAGCTCCGTCCCGGCGAGCCCCCCACAGAGGAGGCAGCCCGCACCCTGCTCAACAACTACTTCTTTGACCCCAGACGTTATGACATCGCGTATGTAGGTCGTTATAAATTTGATGAAAAGATGGCAATTCGCCACCGCATTGCAAACCACCGCCTGGCAGAAACCGTAGTAAGCCCCATCACGGGTGAGGTCGTTCTCGAGGCAGGTGAGGTCATCACCCCCGAGCTCGCACTTACCATCGAGCGTGCAGGCGTTAACACCGTTCTGCTCTCCCTCGATAACGGCGAGACCGTTAAGGTGCTTGGCAACAACACCATCGATCCTCTCTACGTTCTCGGCGAGGATCTGAAGGATTGCGGCGTGCGCGAAAAGGTTCGCATCCCCGTGCTTCTTGAAATTATGGAAGCTTGCGAGGGTGACATGGATGCTATTAAGGCAGAGGTTAAGAACCGCTTGGCCGATCTTTGCCCCAAGTGTCTCACCATTGACGACGTTCTGGCGTCCATCAGCTACCTCTTGAACCTGACCCACGACATTGGCAACGTTGACGACATTGACCACCTTGGTAACCGCCGTATCCGCTCTGTTGGTGAGCAGCTGCAAAATCAGCTCCGCATCGGCTTTGCGCGTATGGATAAAATTATTAAGGAAAGAATGGCAACGCAGGATAACGAGAAGCTCACCGTACAAGCTCTCATCAACATCCGTCCCGTTACCACCGCTATCCGTGAGTTCTTCGGCTCCAGCCAGCTGTCTCAGTTCATGGACCAGAACAACCCCTTGGCAGAGCTGAGCCACAAGCGCCGTCTCTCTGCACTCGGCCCCGGCGGTCTTTCCCGTGACCGCGCATCCTTTGACGTGCGTGACGTTCACTACACCCAGTACGGCCGTATCTGCCCCATCGAGTCTCCCGAAGGTCCTAACATCGGTCTTATCTCTTATCTCTCTACCTACGCTCGCATTTCCGACTACGGATTTATCGAGGCACCCTACCGCAAGGTTCTGCACATCGATAACGGCGACGGTACCTTTAGCCACAAGGTAACCGATGAGGTAGAATACATGACCGCTGACACCGAGGACCGCTTCATCGTTGCGCAAGCAAACGAGCCCCTTGACGAAAATGATTGCTTCATCAATGCCAAGGTTATCGGCCGGGAGCGCACCGAGATCGTTGAGGTTGACGCGATGAAGGTCGACTACATGGACGTAGCTCCCAAGATGCTCGTTTCCGTTGCATCTGCTATGATCCCCTTCCTTGAAAATGACGATAACACCCGTGCACTCATGGGTTCCAACATGCAGAAGCAGGCAGTTCCGCTGCTCGTAAACGATTCTCCTATCGTTGGTACGGGTATGGAGCACAAGGCTGCTCTGGATTCCGGCGTTACCGTTATTGCCGAGAGAGCCGGCTACGTTGAAAGCGTACAGGCTGACCGCATCGTGATCGCTTGCGAGAACGGCATCAAGGATGTTTACACATTGCTTAAGTTTAAGAGAACCAACCAAGGTACCTGCTTCAATCAACGTCCCATCGTCTCCAAGGGCGACTACGTTGAGGCCGGACAGGTAATTGCCGACGGTCCCGCTACCCACAACGGAGAAATCTCCTTGGGTAAGAACGCACTCATCGGCTTTATGACTTGGGAAGGTTATAACTACGAGGACGCAGTTCTTCTGAACGAAAGACTCGTTCGTGACGACGTTTACACGTCTGTACACATTGAGGAATACACCCACGAGGCAAGAGACACCAAGCTCGGCCCCGAAGAGATTACCCGCG
>JAZRKS010000294.1:0-3762 GCA_045646445.1 Eubacteriales bacterium
AGCGGTCTTAGGAAGACAACACTTGAAACCAACTCCTTGGCTCACAGAACGACATGGCTACGATCCGACTTTGCTTTTATATCGCCCGAGGCGACAGAGAAGCGTGTGGGCATCAGGGTACGGAAGCGGTGAATGACAGCATCGGCATCGGTGCCGAGAATGCCGTCGATAGGGCCGCACATGCCAAGGTCGGTGATATATCCCGAACCGTTGGGCAGGATCTTCTCATCGGCGGTGGGAACGTGTGTGTGTGTGCCGAACATCACCTGAATACGTCCATCGAAATAGCGACCGATGGCAAGCTTTTCGCTGGTGGCCTCGGCATGAATGTCGAGCAGAGCCACATCGTAGCGGCCGCTTTCGCGCTCAAGGATGCGGTCAACCGTATCAAAGGGAGAGGCGAGCGGATCGAGGTAAACTCTGCCGCTTACGTTGATGCAAAGCACTCTCCAGCCGTTCACACCGCAAATCGTGTAACCAACGCCCGGGGCGTCGGTGGGGTAGTTGGCAGGGCGAATGATGCGCTGATCGTTGGCATCGAGATAGGAATAAATGTCACGCATGCCAAATGCGTGGTTGCCAAGCGTAATCAGGTCAACGCCCGTTCCAAGGAGCGCATCGGCATCGGCGGCAGAAATGCCGCGAATTTCGGTGGCGTTCTCTCCGTTTGCAACGCAAAAATCAATTTTTTCTTTGGAGCGGAAAGCCCAAAGCTTGTCGGCAAGATAATCGATGGCAACGTGTCCAACAACGTCACCAAGGGCAAGAATACGCATAGGTGTACCTTTCTATTTTGTGTTTTTCTTATTTTTCTTGAAAGAACTCGATTTCCTCACCCACGGGCCCCAGGCAAAAGCCGATGCGAGCGGGGTAGGGGGGATTGGATGCGATGCAGATGTCGGTGGGCTCCATTGTAATTTGATATCCCGCTTGGCGGACAACAGAAATGCACTCATCCACACTGTCAACCGCAAACGCGAGGTGACGGAGTGTGCCTTGAGTGAGAACATCCTCGGCATTGGAGAAGATCTCCATCATACTGCCGCCAATGTTGACCATAGCACAGGGGAGTCCCTCGGCACTCGACCACTCGCGCACGATCTCCATACCGAGCAGATCGTGATAAAAATGCATAGTTTTTTCAAAATGCTCGCGTCCCGCACACTTGATGGCAATGTGGTGAACGCCCTTTGTCAAACGTTTCATAAATGTCCTCCTTTTCGGTATTTTTCAAATACCTTTACTCTGTGATTATTGTACCACACTTAGATAACAATGTCAAGAAAAAGCATTTAGGAATAAAATAAATTATCGTCAACCGGTCATTCCGAGTCGGATGAGGTGTAGATTGCGAAGCGACCGTTGAGGTTAATCGTGTTCTTGTTTTCCCTCTTGCAAACATCTCAAATATATGCTATAATAAATAAGTAAGAAAAGAAACTCAACAGGAGGTCTTTATGAAAACCAAGCTTTCCCCTCGTTTTTGGTGTGCGCTGACATTGTTCAGCCTCATCGGTCAGGTGGCGTGGGTTGTAGAGAATATGTATCTCAACGTGTTCATCTACAATATGTTCCGCGCAACTGCTGACGATATCTCCACCATGGTAGCGGCGAGTGCTATTTCTGCCGCCTTGACCACCATTCTTATCGGTGCGCTCTCCGACCGTGTAGGCAAGCGCAAGCTCTTTATGTGCGCAGGTTATATCCTTTGGGGTATCTCCATTCTCGGCTTTTGCTTCATTCGCGTCGACCAAGCCGACCCCACCGTGTGGCTTGCCACCAATGCATCTGCCGTAGCCATTTCGCTGGTTATTATTCTTGACTGCTTAATGACCTTTTTCGGTTCTTCCGCAAACGATGCCGCATTCAACGCGTGGTTGACCGATAGCACCGACAGCACCAACCGCGGCGCCGCCGAAGGCATCAATGCAATGATGCCGCTGGTTGCCATTCTCGTTGTGTTTGGCGGCTTTATGTTCTTCGACCTGACCTTGGCCGAGAGCTGGGTTTGGATTTTTGCCATCATCGGTGTTGTTGTCATCGCCATCGGTATTCTTGGCATCTTCCTTATCAAAGACCCCGTTAAGTGTGTCAAATCCGAAACGGGATATTTCCAAAACATCATTTACGGCTTCCGCCCCTCAACGGTAAAGGGTAACGGTTCGCTGTATTTCTATCTTGCTGCGTTTATCCTTTTTAACATTTCCATTCAAATTTTTATGCCTTACCTCATCATCTATTATGAGAAGTCGTTGCAAATGGTAAATTACGTCTTTATTATGGCGCCTGCCATCATTCTGGCATCGGTTGCAACCGCGCTTTGGGGCAAGGTGTATGACAAAAAGGGCTTTGACTTTTCGGGCTTTCTCGCGATTGCATCCTTGATGTTGGGATATGTTCTTCTGTATTTGTTTAAGGGAACCGTCCTTGTATTTGTCGGCTCGCTCTTTATGATGTGCGGTTACCTTTGCGGCATGGCAGTGTTCGGCGCCAAGATTCGTGACCTCACCCCCGATGGCAAAGCGGGAATGCTGCAGGGCGTTCGTATCTGCTCGCAGGTGCTCGTTCCCGGTGTGGTAGGACCGAAGATTGGTAGCTGGGTTTTGAAAAATGCCGAAAAGGTGCTCAACAACGACGGAACATTCTCCTTCCTGCCCAATCAAAACATCTTCCTCGCCGCACTTGTTGTAGCGGCAGTGCTGACGGTTTTGTTGCTTGTTTTGCGCCCCAAAAAGCCGGTTCGTACCGTTGACCTGAAAACCCCTTTTGAGGTAGCCGCAAAGGGAGACGAGTGGGAGAGGGAGTACCCTCGCCCGCAAATGAAGCGCAACTCCTATCTTTCTCTTTGCGGCGTTTGGAATTTAAAAGTCGATAAAAAAGGAGTCGTTACCCAGCTTGGCACAATTACGGTGCCATTCTCTCCCGAAACGAGACCCTCGGGCGTGAATCGAACCCTTGAAAAGAAGGAAAAATACATCTACGAAAAAACCTTCGCGCTTTCCCCCGATTTTAAAAAAGAAAAAATACTCTTGCACTTTGGCGCGGTCGACCAAATTGCCGAGGTGTGGCTCAATGACACCTATCTCGGCAAGCACGAGGGCGGATATTTGCCCTTTACCTTTGACGTTACCGCCGCCGCAAGGGTAGGGGAAAATACCCTTCGCGTGCGCGTGACCGACGAGCTGGATATTCAGCTTGCATACGGCAAGCAGCGCAAAAAGCGCGGCGGAATGTGGTACACGCCCATTAGCGGCATTTGGCAAGCGGTGTGGCTTGAGAGCGTTCCCGAGCATTATATTTCCTCGCTCTACGTTACGCCCACGCTGTCCTCTGTAACGGTTGAAACCATTGGCGGCAACGCGCAAAAAACGCTCACGCTCCACCTGCCCGAGGGCGACAAGACCTATACCTACGAGGGTGATAAAATCGAGATTGAAATGGAAAACCCCATTCTCTGGTCTCCCGAAAATCCGCATCTTTACAATTTCACTATTGCAGATGGCGAAGATACCGTTGATTCTTACTTTGCCCTGCGCACGGTTGATATTCAAACGGTTGCGGGCAAGCCCCGTATCTGCCTCAACGGCAAGCCCTATTTCTTCCACGGACTTTTGGATCAAGGATATTACAGCGACGGCATCTATCTGCCCGCCACACCCGAGGGTTACCGCTTTGACATCTCCAAAATGAAAGAGCTTGGCTTCAATATGCTGCGCAAGCACATCAAAATTGAGCCTGAGGTCTTCTATTATGAGTGCGACA
>JAZRKS010000295.1:0-11299 GCA_045646445.1 Eubacteriales bacterium
AACAGCATTCCGCTTTGCGATTTGAGGGCAGTCCCCCATCCGACCACCAAAACGGACATGAGCAAAAGAGCAGCCAATACTTGAAAAAGTCTTTTCATTGTTTTTCCTTTCCGATGGTCAAATAGCAAATCCGCCGTCAACACCGATGATCTGCCCTGTGATAAAGGATGCTTCCTTGGATGCTAAAAAGCAAACGGCAGCGGCGACCTCTGTGGCAGAGCCGATGCGGCACAAGGGTGTGCTGTTGGCAAGCTCCCCGCGTGTGGCTTCATCCAGTGCGGCGTTCATTTCGGTATCGATGACACCCGGTTCGATGCAGTTGACTGTGATATTTGAGGGACCAAGCTCCTTGGCAAGCGCCATGGTAAGGCCGCGCAGCCCTGCCTTGGATGCCGAATAGTGCACCTCGCAGGATGCACCGGTTTTGCCCCACATAGAGCCGATATTGATCATTCTGCCTGCGTGCTGTGCCACCATTACGCGAGATGCCTCGCGACAGGTGTAGAACGCGCCCGAGAGGTTGGTGTCGATCATTCGGCTCCAATCCTCGTCGGTGATATCGCTAAAAAGCTTGATTTGTGCAATGCCTGCATTATTGACGAGCACGTCAATACCGCCAAGGCGTTCGATGGCCTCACGGGTAGCAGCGGTAGCGGACGTGGCGTTGGAAACGTCGGCACAAATGGCAATGGCTCCCGTTTCAAGGGCTAATGCATTTGCGCGCTCGTGATTGGAGCGATAGATAAATGCTACGCTATCTCCTTTTTGGCAAAAGGCGCGCACACACGCCTCACCAATACCGCGTGAGCCGCCGGTAATCAAAACTTTCATTGGGTTTCTCCTTTATTTTTCTACCTGCCAAATGGCAGTTTTGTTGCATTCAATAACAATTTCGCCATCGGTCGCCGTCATTAGGACAGTAGCACCGATGCTTTGCAAACGCTCGACAACAACGCCGTGCGGATGACCGTAGGAATTATCGATAGAGGAACAAATCACCGCATACGTGGGTTTAACAACGTTGAGAAATGCCTCGGTGTTGGAGGTGGACGAGCCGTGATGCCCCACCTTGTAAAGCTGTGCTGAGACGTGTCCTGCGGCATAGGTTTCAATCAACCTTTGCTCGACCTTGGCACTCGCATCCCCCATAAAGAGCATGCCGATATCGCCACAGGTGATGCGAACCACAATACTGTTATCGTTGGGGTCATTGGTGGCATCTCCCATGGGTGCGAGGGTTGCTATGGTAGCATCGCCGATTGTGAGAACCTCACCCGCCCTGACGTTTTTGCGCTTGATGACAAGCGTTTCGATTACTTGCTCCATGCGTGCCGCCGAGGGGTTGTCCATCTCACGCACAGGCAACCAAACCTCGCGCACGGGAATTTGTTCAAGGATTCCGTCAGCACTACCGATGTGGTCTTCGTCGGGGTGCGTGAACACGGCAAGGGCGATTTCCTTGACACCCAACTGTTTGAGGCGCAAAGATAGAGACTGTTGTGCCGATTCTGGGCCTGCATCAATGAGAATATCGCCACCTCTTGTGCGGATCAAGGTGCAGTCTCCCTGCCCCACGTCGAGAAAATAGATGCGGCAGAGGGCTTCGTCGCTCATTGCTTTGGAAATACAAGAAGTGAATACAAATACGACACAAGCAAGAAAAATCAACAACCTTGCGACATTTCTTTTCACCTCATCACCTCCATTCACCGCGATTTTTGGTTTTGTCTCAATAAATGCTCGATTTCTAAAAAATCAGACTCTTTAATGCCGTAAATAACAAAAGAATTCTTTTCCTGGATTCTGTCAACATCTCTTTTTGCCATAAAAACGGCTTTGCCGGAAAAAGAGAGATGCCCGATACCAAGCTTCTTTTCCATTTTGCCTTGATGAAATTCCACATTTTGAATATCCGACACGGAATAAGAAACTTTCAGCCAGAAAAATCCTTTTCCACCGCGAAGGCGAGGTCTCATAGAAACATAATCGTCAAATTCAAGCTTATCTTCGCTGATTACAATACTCTTTGGAAAATGCAACAGAATTTCCGGTATCAAAAATACATTCACAATAACCATAGTGAATAGAGCAACAAAGATGGAGCCTCCGCCGGCAAAATGTCGATACACCAAAGCAATCAATAAAATTGCGTTATAAATAATGATACTACGGAATGCGCAAGGATTGAAAAGATTATAAAACCGATTTGCATCAAGCTTTTGAGGTACAGATTCAGATTGTAAATTCATAAAATTGTTTCCTTTCCTCAATCAAGCGTTTCCTTGATTGCTTCGGCGTAGCGGACAGTCTCCATTGCGTCCTTGGCGTATTTATCCGCACCGATAGATGCGGCATATTCCTCGGTGAGCACGGCACCACCAACCACAATTTTGCACCAAGGTGCGCTTTTGCGGAGCTTACAAATGGTCTCTTCCATAGCGGGAACGGTGGTGGTCATGAGTGCGCTGAGCCCTGCGATGGGGGCGTGTTGACGAACGACCTCCTCGACTACCGCCTCGGGCGAGACGTCTCTGCCGAGATCGGTTACGGCAAAGCCGTAGTTTTCGAGCAGGAGCTTGACGATGTTTTTGCCGATGTCGTGAATGTCGCCCTTGACGGTTGCAAGAACGATGCTCACGCCGTTGTTTGCGGCGGCAGGAAGGCATGCTTTAACCTCCTCAAACGCCGCCTTTGCCGCCTCTGCCGCCATTAAAAGCTGGGGCAAGTAGACGGTTTTCTTTTCGAAGCCCTCTCCTACAACGTCGAGCGCGGGAATGATGTCGGCTTGTACGACCTCGAGAGGCGCGCGTGTTTTGAGTTCCTCGCGCGTGAGGAGAGCGGCTCTGTCGCGCAGGCCTTTGGTAACTGCTTTTTGCAATTCACTGCTCTCGGTCTTGGGCGCATCGGACACCTGAGAGGGTGTCGGAACGGCCTGTTGGGTGGGCAAATTTTGTGCAAAGTTGATGTACGCAGCACAATTTTCGTCTTGCCCGTCAAGCGCGCAAAAGGCGCGATAGGTCTTCATCATTTCCACAGAATAGGGGTTCATAATTGCCGCGGAAAGACCTTTGCCAAGTGCGAGGGCGAAGAAGGTACTGTTGACGATGTCGCGCTGCGGCAAGCCAAACGAAACGTTGGAAACGCCCAAGGACGTGTGGCAACCGAGCTCGTTTTTGATGATGGACACCGCACGCAATGTCTCACGGGCGGCACTTTGGTCGGCACTGACGGTGAGTGCCAAGGGGTCGAAAATGATATCTTTTTTGTCGATGCCGTACTCGGCGGCAGTTGCAAGGATGCGCTCGGCAATTTTTACGCGATCCTCGGCGCGTGTGGGAATGCCGCTCTCATCAAGGGTGAGGGCGACCACAAGTCCACCGTATTTTTGGACAAGCGGAAAGACCGCCTGCATGCTTTCCATCTTACCGTTAACAGAGTTGATCATTGCCTTGCCGTTGTAGCGGCGCAGGGCGGCTTCCATCGCCACAGGATCGGAGGTATCGATTTGCAGGGGCAAGTCTGTGACCTCTTGCAGGCGGCAGACCGCATTGCAAAGAACGGTTACTTCGTCGATTTCGGGGAGTCCCACATTGACGTCAAGAATATGCACGCCTGCTTCGGCTTGCGCAAGTCCCTCGCGCAAAATGTAGTCCATGTCTCCCGATTTGAGAGCTTCCTTGAACTTCTTTTTGCCGGTGGGGTTGATGCGCTCACCAATGAGAATGGGGGCTTTATCAAAAATGACTGCGTGCGTGTAGGATGACACGCAGGTGATGTTCTTTTGTGTAATAGGTTGCGGTTTTTGGCCTTTGGTTTGCTCGACCAACGCCGCGATGTATGCGGGGGTTGTGCCGCAGCATCCGCCAACGGCGCGCACGCCAAGAGAAACCGCCTCCCTCATATCGGCGGCAAAATCGTTGGGGGTGAGATCATAGGCCGTTCTTCCCTCTTTTACAGAAGGCAGGCCTGCATTGGGCTTGAAAAGCACGGGAATGCTTGCATATTTGAGGTATTCCCCAATAACGCCCATCAATTTGCGAGGGCCGAAGGAGCAGTTGATGCCAATGGCATCGGCGCCCATCCCCTCAAGCATAGCAACCATTGCCGCAGGGTCAGCCCCCGTCATCAGCTTGCCATCCTCGCCAAAGGCGCAGGAAACGAACACGGGGAGATTGCTGTTCTCCTTTGCCGCAAGGAGTGCGGCGCGCGTTTCGTAGCTATCGTTCATGGTTTCAATAAAGATCAGATCTGCTCCGTGCTTGACACCCAAGCGAACTGTCTCTGCAAAGACAGATACGGCATCCTCAAAGTCGAGATCTCCGTAGGGGGCGAGCATTTTGCCCGTAGGGCCAATGTCGAGGGCTACCCATTTAGGTTGCTCGGTTTTGCTTTCGGTGGCGGCGCGGCGCGCGTTGGCAATGGCGGCACCGATGATAGCGTCGAGCTCGTCCGCCTCGAATTTGAGGCAGTTTGCCCCAAAGGTGTTGGCGTTGACAACGTTTGCGCCTGCACAGAAATACTGCTTATGTACCGCGCAAATGACGTCGGGGTGCGAAAGATTCCAACGCTCGGGCAGCTCGCCTGCCACAAGTCCCCTCTCCTGCAAAAGCGTTCCCATGCCGCCGTCAAGATATAAAATATTGTTTTTGAGGTATTGTAAAATGTTCATACGATTCCTCATTTCTTTGCAAAAAATATTACTTCATTATCATTATAGCACAAGATGAGAGAGATTTGTTGATTTTTTTGAAAAAAGACAAAAAAATAGGCGGACTCGCTTGGAATCCGCCTGCCTTTTTTATTTAATGGATACGCCGCCGAACACAAAGTTGCTCTTTATGTAAATCGTCGGTGCCCCCTCGTGGTGAGTGGTTTTGTCGGACACGCCGCCAAAGATGCCGCTGCCGTTGACTTTAACATTGACGTTTTCGGGAACGAGAACGCTAACACCGCCAAAGATGCTGTTGGTGTGAACCTTGCAGTCGCCCTCGATAATGGCTTTGCGCAAATCGAGCTGTGCGCTACCGAAAACAACGTTGATCTCGGCAGAATGGAACTCCATACCGTCATAATTGATGCGGTGCGAGGAGAAAATTGCGTTTGCCGTATCAAAATCGGCTTTGTTATCATCTTCGTCGTCATCTTCGTCTTCTTCATCATTCTCGTCCCAGCCCTTTCTGCCAACAAGACCCCTGAAGAGCATTTTGAGACCGAGGATAACGATGAAAGCAGGGAGAAGAAGTTTCCAAATGATGGAATAATCCAAAACGCCTCTTGCGCACAAGAGCAGGAACACGCCAATGGCAATGCCAAACAGGTTGCCTGTGACGTTATCGAAGTCGCGATCGGTAATGAGGCTTACGGTGCACGGAACGATGATAAAGAGCGTCCACCAGCCCTTAAAAAAGATATCAATATTGGTGACGCCAAGGGAATTGAGCGCAAGAATAACACCTGCCGCTACCAAAATAATGCCCCAAATAACGCTACTAAAATTGAATTTTACAGTAACCTTATTCATTGTCGTTCTCCTTTTTATGCGAGAAATATTGAATCAATAGTCCTTATTTATCTAAAAACCTTCTGCGAATGGCAAGGTTGGTGACCTTGAAGGGACGTATACAAACTGCATCCTGTTAATTTTGACTTTCTACCGGTACATAGATGCGAAATGCGGCACGAACTGCCGCCTCGTCCTCAAGTGTAAGCGTTGTATATCCATTCTTCGCGATATTGAAAGCGAAATAGTCGTAAACTCCCCACCACGCCTCGGTGATTTCTAAAAATTGCTGATTTGTCATGGCTTTTTTATTACCGGGAGTTTCCGATGACCAACAAATGGCACGATACTGCCAACCTTCTTCCAAAACAATGATGGAGCCTACAGGCAAGGTTTCACGCGTGAACCGAACTGTTGCATAATATTGCTGACTAGTGTTAACATGACCATCGAGCGGGGTCGTATGAGAAACCTCCCAATATTTATCATAAAACAACTCAAGCGTCAGTGCAACATACCCCGTGAGCACATCCCCGGCACCGTCTGTGCCCTGATCTCCACCTTCACTAGGCTGCGTACTGCAGATCCACAGTTTGCCGTCACCGGTATCGATAAGCTCAACATCTAATTGAAGCCCCATAGCTTTCAATGCTTCTTCTTGCGTAGCGTAAACACCTATGATAGAGCCGTTTTGAATGGCTACAAATCGTCCTCCGTCAGCTATGTACAGAAACTCTCCAGGCATATCGCCCTTATCTGCGTTTTTTATCATGTAGTCGGTATATGCGTTTTTCGCCTCTTGTTTGGCAGTAGAATCTCTTGCCTTGTTGATTATATTTGAAAAAGTGGGCACCAACACGGCTGCCAAGATTGCAATCACCGCGATCACAATTACCAATTCAACAATAGTGAATGCTTTTTTGTTCTGTTTTTTGTTCTGTTTTTTATTCATTTTTCAAGCAAAAAGTAATTATATCCAAATAGAACTGTTCTTTATTGTTTCCCTGTTTTAATAGAACAAAGCCGTATATTGTCAGTATAGCATATTTCTAAAATTTTGTCAAGATTTGTTTAGAAAAGTGGGAAAATACGCAAATTCATCAAAATGATGCAGGCAAGGCCAAGAGCAATGCTCCATTTTTGTCGTGTGCGGAGCTTATCGCCAAAGGCAAGGATGCCAATGGTGGTCATACCAAGCGTTTGGAGTCCTGCCCAAGTGGGCATCATAAAAGCGGCATCAAGCTTTTGCATACCAAGCGCGTAGAACTTTTGGAACACACCAAGCACCACGCCAATGGCGATGGCGTATGTGAGGACTTTCCAAGAGAAGGCAAAGGTGTGTTTCTCTTTTTTGCCCGTGTAGCGGTTTATGAGATAGTATCCCAATGCAAATACTGCAGCCGCGACGTAAGAGAGAGCCAAAAAGGTGATGTCCGAGCCCGCAACCTCGGCGGCTTCGGTTTTTCCGAATGCCTTGATGATGCTCGTTCCCACCGCGGTGCTCACCATTGCGGCGAATGTAAAAAAGAGCCAACGTCTTCTAACTATCGTTAAAGTACCACAAAAGAAGCCTCCTCCTTTGGGGGAGGTGGCACGCGCAAGCGTGACGGAGAGGGACTTTTTAACGATCCCCCTCTCAGTCGCCTTCGGCGCCAGCTCTCCCTCGGGAGAGCCTTTTTTTTCGGCAACGGAACATTGTTGCCTTCCGTATTCTTTTTTATCTTCCTTTTCTTGCTTGACATTGAGAATCATAGAAAGAATAAGCAGGAGCATTCCCCCGATGTGGGAAAGATATAGGGTCTCGCCAAAGGCGAGGGTACTATAGAGAACTACAAAAAAGGTGCTGAAATTGCAAATGAGAACCGTGAGCGACACGGGGCCCTCTTTGAGTGCCTGCGCGTAGAACACCTGATAGAAAAAAGTGAACAGTGCACACAGAATGGAGAGCCAAAAGCCCTGCCAAGTCAATCCTGCCGTTGGGAAAATGATAACGAGCGTGAGGGCAACAAAGAGGAACAGCATCGTGTGAAAAAGCACGCTATCCGCTCCGTTTTTGAAAAATTGTCGGCTCGCGTGACCTTGCAAGGTCACCTTGGCGCAGCCAAGCAGCGACATGACCAAAACAACGAGAAATTGTAATGGGTAGGACATTTTGGGACTGTCTCCTTTCGTGAGGATGGTATATTAAGCCTCCCCTGTGCAAGGGGAGGTGGCATTTTCGCAAGAAAATGACGGAAGGGTTGGCTCTATCTTTTTTAGTCTATTAGTTAGAAACAACCCTTCAGTCAGTCTATCGACTGACAGCTCCCCTTGCACAGGGGAGCCTTTGATAAACGCCTTCGTTACTATCTCGCCGATAGATTGAGTTAAATGCCAACATAAAATTGTTGACTTCCCAATCTTTTTGTGATAAACTGTTACTGTAAAAAATAAAGCGATAATTGAACAGAACTTGTAAAATGCTTGGTGTAAAAGTTTTCTCTCCACATGTATAATAAAGGTACAAAAGCGCTTTTGCATCACAACACAAGGAGGATATGTTATGTCTATTGGAACTACCATTAAAAAACTTCGCCGCGACAAGGGCATTACACAAGAACAGCTTGCCGAACTGTTGGGGCTCTCAACCAATGCCATCTCTCAATGGGAGTGCGACAAAACCGCTCCCGACATCTCTCACCTGCCCGTTTTGGCAAACATTTTTGAGGTGAGTGCCGATATTCTTTTGGAAATTGACATTGCCAAAAGCAAAAAGAAGGCGGAAATTGAAAAATTCTTGGCAGAAGAAAGCGCCTTTTTCAATCAAGGAAAAACCGAGGAAAGATTACAGCTCTGCCGTGCTATGCAAAAGAAATACCCCAACGATGAAACGGTACGTTATCGCTTGATGTGGGTTTTGCGAAATGCATCGGACAGAGAAAATTTTGACGAAATCATTTCTATCGGCGAACAACTCCTGAAATCGGAGAATACCAATTACAGAATGGGTGCCATTAGCTGCCTTTGCTTTACCCATCTACGCGTGGGCGATAAAAAAGCTGCGCGGCAGTATGCCGATATGATGCCTCAACACACAGATCTGCACCTGCACGTGCTTGAGGGTAACGATCTTGTATTGCACTGCCAAAACTATTTTTGGAAGGTGTGCGACGATATGCATCTATATATGAAGTATCTCCTCGATTGCCCCGAGGCGAAATATACACCCGAACAAAAGCACACCATGTGGAAAATGCTCTACGATATTGTTTGTATTATCTTTTCGGATAAGGATTTTGGATTTTATAACGACCGTTTGGCAACGTTCAGCTTCTTTATGGCAGCGCAAAGTGCAAAAATTGGAGAGTTTGAGCGAGCGCTTGACGAGCTTGAACTGATGACCGTTCACCTGGAAGCATTGCAAAGCTTCTCTCAAATTCAGCACACTTCCCTGCTTGTTAACACGATCAAGGTTGCACAAAGCGACATCTTCAAGAGCCAAGCCGAAACGCTGGGGCAAACGTATTTGCGACACATCACCAAACCCGACAGCTTATTCATCCCTACAAAAGACACCCCTCGCTATGCCGCTATTACAGAGCGTCTTGCAAAATTATAATTTGCTTTGAGAAAATAAAAACCATTCCCGCTTGGGAATGGTTTTTATCTGTTTGGGAAAGATTAGATCTGTTCCTTAACCTTGGATGCCTTACCAACGCGGTCACGGAGGTAGTACAGTTTTGCACGTCTTACCTTACCAACGCGGATAACGTCAACCTTTTCAACATTGGGAGAGTGGATGGGGAAGGTCTTCTCTACGCCAACACCGTAGGACATACGTCTAACAGTAAAGGTTTCGGAAATGCCGCCGCCGTGCTTTGCGATTACGGTGCCTTCGAACATCTGGATTCTCTCGCGGTTACCCTCTTTGATCTTGTTGTGAACACGGATGGTGTCACCGATGCGGATCACGGGGAGTTCCTTCTTCAATTGCTCGTTTGTAAAAGCCTCAACCAAATTCATTTTTGAGCCCTCCTATAATATACCGGACGTTCATGCGAGCATGCAGCGGCCCATCCTCAAATTCTTGCGCCACAGCGCAACACGAGTATTATATCACAAGGTTTTGCATTTTGCAAGTGTTTTTGCAAAATTTTTTTACGATTTTTTCATTTTTTTGGAGATTTTTTGATTAAATTAAACAGCCAACCCTTCCGTCACGCTATCGCGCGACACCTCCCCTTGCACAGGGGAGGCTTTTTTCTTGTGCCCTGAACAACCTTTGATTGCACATAATGAAATTTGCGTCTTTGATTTTTTTTGCGATTTTTAGGACTTTATTACAAATAGAAGAAGCGAATTTGTGCAAATTTCCGTTTTTTACCATTTTTGTTGACAAATCCCCGATGCTATGCTATACTGTAGTTGTACCAAGATATCAAACGGAGGTGACAGCCCAATGAACCACAATGCACAAACGCAGTTCTGCCTTTTGCAAAGCGATTTCAAATGCCGCCACCACTGCCACGGAGGGCAACTAAAAATCGTAAGTTAAGAGTGCATGGGTAGAGCTGTTATAGCCTATCTTTGCGCTCTTTTTGGTTTTTTACATTTTATTTTGTTTTTAGGAGGTTATTATGAAAAGATTTATTTTATTTTTGCTGATCGGCGCGATGTTGCTCCTGCCCCTTTCGGGCTGCCTTGCCGATAACAAGCAAAACGAGGGAACAACGCCTAACAACACAACCGAAAATACAACGCCGGAGGTGACGACGCCGGAAGCAACCACACCGCCCGGAAACGATCAAAACGATCTTGTTCCCCCAGAGCCGAGCTATGCTATATCCGCCCAAGCTCCCACCGAATGGGAAATAACAAACGGTGATATCCCAATTTTACTTAGCTTTGGCCTTAGAGAATATTCGAATGTAGACTATATGTTTTCAAATATTGTATTTTACTTAACAAACAGCAAAGGACAAATGCACATATTTAAAAAAATCGATATTGCAGAAATCGAAAAATCTGAATATGTTATCGAAGAAGTTTGGGATGAAAATCGAGAAGATATTGTTGATCTAAATTATGCGCATACCGAAACTGTAAATTTGCCTCTTTCGATATTTTCCGAAGATTCTGGATTTTTACAAATTTTTATGAGAGACTGGATAGATGATGGTACAGAGAACGGACTCTTTGGAGCAGGCGCGGGAATTAAACTCTATTACATACGTGACAATACAAATATTTATATAAGTAGTTGGGAATTTGTTGAATAACACAAGAAGGGAGAAAAAATGAGAAAGATTGTTTCAGTAATTGTTTTTGTTCTTTTTATAACTAATATATTCATTTCAGCTTTTGTTGTGGGTGCAGCAGAAGCAGTTGTCGCCCAAGAATTGAGCTTTAACAACGAAAACAATAGTAGTGAAAACGATGATGCCACAATTGCTTCGATGTTGAATGATTTAGAAGAAAATTTTGAAGGCATTTCATTACACCAAACCTTGAGTAAAACAAACTACAATGCCAATGAACTAATTTCTGTTCAATACGAATTAAAGGGCTGTATTGAGGATGTTGATACGATGTATGTATCTGAAGGCTTTTCCATCGTTGGAGATATAACAAATAGTGTTGATATGGATCTAGAGTGTCAAACTTTTGACATAACTCTATCATATGACGGCGTTTCAGAAAAACCCTATTTTTCATTTGAGATTGTTACTGTTGATGAGTTATCTATTCATGCAAATTTATATGGTTGTTTATCCAATTATGGTTTATTTGTTAGTAAAAATTCGTTTGATTCCGCTAAAG
>JAZRKS010000296.1:0-1824 GCA_045646445.1 Eubacteriales bacterium
CCGTCACCGGGCATATACTTTTCAGCGATAACCGACATTCCGAGAGCAACACCCGCCTGAGGAAGGAGTGTAACACCGAGATAGTCAACAATGCTCTTTTCGCATCCTACAGATTTTGCACTGAAGTATGAACCTAAATACTTACCTGCGGAACGGAAGATGATGTATACGATACCCGCAAGAATTACGACTACGTTTCCGATAACCGCAAAATCAAGCTCTGCACCGCTGAATACGAAGAAGAGAATGAGCACGGGCATGGTCCACTTGTCGGTCTTTTCCATCAATTCGTCCGCGCTGTCACAAATGTTGCAGAAGAGCGTACCCATCATCATACAAACGAGAAGGTTGGAGAATGCGATCTCAATGCCAAAGGGAAGATGGAACTCGAGTTGTGCCAAAGCAACCGTCAAGAGCACAAAGGTCAGGGTGATACAAAGACGCTTACTGTTGGATTGGAAGTGATCCTCTACAACCGAGAGAACCCAACCTGTCAATGCGCCAAGTACCAACGAAAGGGTTACCTCAAGCAAGGGGTTGATCAAAAGGGAAACGATACCAACGGCAGCAGCACCGCTTTCAAGCGCTTGTGCAATACCCATCGAAACCGCAAAGCAAACAAGGCCAACCGCGTCGTCGAGTGCAACAACGGGGAGCAAGAGGCTTGTCAGGGGACCCTTTGCCTTATACTGCTTAACAACCATCATGGTTGCCGCAGGAGCGGTAGCGGTTGCAATTGCACCAAGGGTGACGGCAACAGAAAGGGGAAGGACCTCGGGGCCAAGAATAAAATGCAAGCCGATGAGTGCGCCGTCAACAATCAGCATGGTGACGATTGCTTGCGCGCAACCAACGATTGCCGCCTGACGTCCCGTCTTTTTGAGAGAGGAGAGCTTGAACTCCGAGCCAATGGCAAACGCGATAAAGCCGAGGGCAACGTCCTGAACGATTGCGCCTGTGCCCTTGAGCGTTTCCTCTGAGGAGAACACGCCCGTAATACCGAGTGCGCCAAGGCAATAGGGGCCAATAAGTACGCCGGCAATTAAATATCCCGTAACGGCAGGGAGTCCCAACGGCTTTGCAAAACGCGAGAGCAACAAGCCCATAAAAAGAGCGAGTGCCAAGCCGAACAAAACCTGAGAGCTTCCTCCCTCGGAGAAAGCGCCCGAAAATGCTTCGTAAAACATAATTTTCTACCTTCTTTTTTAATTATAATATGTAAAAACACAAAACATCGACTATTATACTACCATTGCTCGCGAATGTCAATAGGAAAATCAAAATTTTTTTGATGTTTTTTACTTTTTGAAAAATCTTAAAAAGGGAAGAAAAAATCAATTATTGATTTGGAGAGTTCAAAGGTGCAGAGGGCTCCCTTGTGTAAAGGGAGCTCCCGCCGAAGGTGGGTGAGGGATTGTTTTATAAAAAACAAGGCGACAATCCCTCCGTCAGCCGACAAGCGGCTGACACCTCCCTTTACACAAGGGAGGCTTGAAATGATGCCTTAACAAATCACAAAAAGCAAAAAAACGATTGACATTTTTTTAAGGATATGGTATACTTGATACAGAAGAAACACACGGAGGACAGAACAATGCTCAAAGTGGAACGTACATCCGTTATGAATATCGATAACGCCATCCGAGGCGCACGCAACCCGATGAACAGCTGGGCAAAATCCGACAGCACCTATGACGAGAACGGCAAGTTCATCCTTGGCGAAGCCGATCTCGATTTCGGTCACCGTCTGGCCATCGCAGGTAGCGATCACCGCAAATTCTTGCGTCAGGTGTTTGTTTCTGTCGATATCACCGCACCCCTGTA
>JAZRKS010000297.1:0-2343 GCA_045646445.1 Eubacteriales bacterium
CATGGCTACGATCCGACTTTATCTCGGGAATGACACCGTATCGTTCATCATTTTTATCATTTTTTTTGGAGGCCTCTCAATTGGGGCAACCGTGTATTGCATTTTGGTGCTGTTGGCTTACCACGCACCGCATAAGCATCCGCGCATGTATGAATATTTTGAAACGACCAATATTGGTCGCAAGGGAAGGGTTGATACCTTTACAGGAATCCCGTCGCAGAAAGGAAACACATGAAAAAAGCAACGTTTGGCCCCGGTGGAAACGGGGATTGGTTTTATTCCGAAGGAAAAAAGAGCACCCTGCAAGCACCGGGGTGGCTCAAAGAAAAAGGACTTGATGCCTTTGAATACGAGGCGGGCAACGGCATTGCGGGCAGCGAGGCAACCCTGCGCGCCATTGGCGAGAAGGCACGCGAGCATGGCATCCTGATGTCGCTCCACACGCCTTATTTCATCTCGCTCTCGGGTACCGACCCCGAAAAGCGCCTCAAAAGCATTGATTACATTCAAAAGTCCCTTTGGGCGGCAGAGCTTTTGGGAGCGGATACCATTGTCATTCATAGCGGCAGCGCCGCAAAGATCTCGCGCGAGGAAGCCATGGCGCTCTCCAAGGATACCTTGGAAAAGGTCGCCGAAGCCGTTGGCGAGACTTCCATCCGCCTTGGCATCGAGACGATGGGCAAGGTCAATCAGCTCGGCACGCTTGCCGAGGTTTTGGAGCAATGCAAGGTTGCTCCCATCTATGCCCCCGTGGTTGACTTTGGCCACCTGAACGCGCGCAATATCGGCGGCGCATTCCCCGATGTGAATAGCTACCGCCGCGTGTTCGATGAGATTGGCACGACCTTAGGTGACAATTTTGCACGTGACCTGCATTGCCATTTTTCTAAGATTGAATATACGGGTGCGGGCGAGAAGAAGCACCTTACCTTTGCCGATGAGGTCTTTGGCCCGTGGTTCGAGCCCCTTGCCGAGGCAATCGTGCGCGAGAACGTTTATCCGCGCATCATCTGCGAGTCGGCGGGCACCCAAGCCGAGGACGCCCTCTTTATGAAGGACGCGTATTTGCATGCGCTTGGTATGTTGGGCGAATAAAAGACAATAAAAAAGACGAACACGTTAAGCGTTCGTCTTTTTCTGTGGGTCAGTTAGACCAGTGAAAAGGCTGAATATTGTAAGGTTTCCTAACAAGATAGGGGGGGGATTTCAAATCATCCGGTTGCCTTTTTGAGTGATTAGCGTTATTATGTCAAATTGCTTTTTCCCAAATTGCACTTTGAACAAAGCGTTTGCAAATTATCTATTGTTGTTTCTCCACCTTTCGACCAAGGGATAATATGATCGATATGTAATTCTACTGAAGGGTCTTTGGCGGGTGAAGCTCCACAGGCACAACATTTGAAATTATCTCTTTTTAACACTTTAAACCTAATCTTGACAGTTATGGTTCGCGTTGTCTTATGCTTTTGAACTGAAGGAACATCTAAAGTGATATTGTTCGGTACTGTAATATTTTCTGTATGCGATAATGAGGAAGAGATACCTGTCGTTTCGGAATTGTTTGAGTTTGGGACTCTTTCCTCATCATTTATATAACCCACAAAAGCTTCAAGAGCTTTCCTCCAACCTCCAAAGCGTCGTTTATATGTATCTAAAGAATATATTGACAACTTGTTTTTAGTAATATCTGTTGTGGTCGGTTGTCTCCCCAACATGGTCCACATACGTTCGATTTCGTTAAAACATTGTTGTTCTGTAATTTTGTCTTTTGAGAATCCTGTGCCGCTTAAACCTGCCTTCTCTAATGCGGAACCCCATTTTCCAAATCGATTAATAATGTGTTCGGCAGAATACTTCCCATACTGTCTATACTCTTCGTATGGTACGGTATCTTTCTCAATAAGTGTAGCAACTCTTTTTAAGTCCGCAAAATAATCATCGTCACTTATTAACTTCAATTCTGACAATGTTCTTTCAGTACGCAATCCTACTAATGATAGAGCATTTTTCCAAGTACCAAAATGACCTTGTATGGCAGTTTGAGAAAACTTTCCATATTTTTTGTAAGTAGAAATGGAAATATAGTCAACATTAAGTTTTTTGGCAACAGATAAAATATCCATTAAAATCTCGTTATCACTTAGTTGTCCTGTATATTTGTTTAGTTCAAATTTCATTTGATAACGTCACCCCGTTTTTTTACTGGATTAATTATAACATAAAAATGTTAGTTTTTCAATATTTAGGCTTGTTTTATTTTAATAAAACTCTTAAGTTAAAATACAATAAACAAAAGCTATGATTCACAGAGAACCGTGTTTTTTATGGCCATCCATATTATAG
>JAZRKS010000298.1:0-4590 GCA_045646445.1 Eubacteriales bacterium
GAACGACATGGCTACGACCCGCCTTCACCAAAATTCACCAATACGCCATTATGTGCGCGCCTACCACCTCGCAATACGCCGCCATTGAGGCACTCCGCAACGGTGACGAAGCCGTTGCCGCTATGCGCGAGGAATACGATATGCGCCGCCGCCTGATTGTAAACGGCTTTAACAAACTCGGCCTTTCCTGCCGTGAGCCCAAGGGTGCGTTCTATGCCTTCCCTTGCATCCGCTCCACGGGAATGTCCTCGGAGGAGTTCTGCGAAAAATTGCTCTACTCCGAAAAGGTTGCCGTTGTTCCCGGTACCGCCTTTGGCGAGAGCGGCGAAGGCTTTGTCCGCGCTTCCTATTGCTACTCCACCGAGCACATTTTAGAGGCGCTTAAACGCATTGAAAGATTTTTGAAAAGTTTATAAAGAGACGCGTTTTGTGGGGGGAACTTCTTGATAGAAGTTTTCCCCACACCCCTTTCAAGAACTTTTGCACAAAAATTATCAAAATAAAAACGTTGTTTAGATACAATGCGAGCTGCACAAGGTCGTCCGCACAAAAAAGGAAGAAACCCGTCGATTTTCTCGACGGGTTTCAACCTTTTAAGTGTATTTTAAGTTTAACTTGAACTCGAGTTGCCTTTTGAGTGTGGCTTTTGTTCTGCGCGAACCACGACGCCCCATCACTCAAAGAAGACGTCCTCTTGCTTGGGATCGTCATCCTCGTCGGAGGGAAATGTCACCGTTTCGGTGGGTTGCGCGGGGGTTGTTTGCGCAGGAGTGGTTGTATTCGAGCCCGAGGGAGTTGTTTGTGCGGGAGTGGTGCTCTCTGCGGTCGGCTCGGATTGTGTGGGCTCCTCCTTGTTCTTATCCTTGCACGCAACAAGGGAAACAAGTGCCATCAAAAGGCAAACCACCAACGCGATGCTGATATATTTTTTGAAATTTGCATTCATAAAGCTGTTCTCCTTTTTTTGATTTTGTCTCTTTGCTTATTGCGCGTTATCAAGCTGCTTTGCATATGCTACGATGGATTGCCATACGTCGCCTGCAAAAAGTTGTTGCATTTGCTCTGCATATGCGGAGCTTGTGTTAAGGTACAAGGGGATTTGTGCAAGGTTTGCCGAAACGGTAACGTTTTGACCAACGGAAACGATGGTATCACCCGTGTTCAAATCGATCCACTCACCCGCGGGCAAATAAACCGTACGGGAAATGGTAGATGCGTAATCAAGCAACTGCTTGCTTCCTTCCCAATGGCTCTTGCCGTTGAGAATAGGAGCTACCAAAAGCGCATCACCGTACATAAACTGATCGTCAACGTTGACTACGTTTTTATCGTTTTGATATGCAAGGATCATGTGACGGATCATCGGCATACCCGTGTCGCAAGCAATTTGAGACATTTCTTGCAGGTAGTCTGCCAGCTGCTCGTGCAGAGCCGCGTAAAGTGCCGCAATTTCTTGTGCCTCCTGGGTCATGTGATAAACGTGACGTACGTAGCCGTGCGTTTGGATCAGGTTGCCAAAGGTGGTAAATTGCAATGCGCGAATGAAAATTTCGGATTCGTATTCCTCTGCAGCACGTTGATCCTTGAGATAGTAGCTGCTTTGTCCATCGGGAACGGATTGCAGCTGTCCGCCATAGTAGTGGTAAGCAGTTCCGGAGTATGCATATCCGCCCATATCATAGGTCATAAAGGGAATGCCCGAAATGCCCGAGTTGATAACCGCCGCGAGCTGCGTGGAAAGGTTGCGGAAGGTACGGGATTGGTCGCCTGCCCACAAATAGGGGTTGCGCTGTGCACCGATGCCGCCACCGCGAGTGATGAGAACAAAACCGGTGTCGCCGTCTCTCTTTGCCGCCTTTTCTTCCATTGCCTTGTAGAACATGGAAACAAAGTAGGAAGGATATGCGTGGTGGATCTCGGTGTTTTCAAACATAGAGGGATCATGCCAGTTGTATTCCAAGTAGCCGGTCTTTTCCTCTCCGTGGATGTAGATCTTTTGGTAATAGCCTTGGTTGGGAACAGATTCGCAGAAGTCGATCTTAATACCGTCAATGCCGAGCTTTATCATTTCCTCCCAAACGGTATCTACGTACCATTTCATTGCATCGGGATTGGTGATATCCAAGTAGACCTGCGAGCCGTCACTTGTGGTGTCGGGGTTGTTGGTACTGTCACTCTTGGGAATGTTGGTCACCTTTTCGGCAATCAGCTCATCGGTCTTTTGACCGGTTTGGGAGTCGTAGCCCCAAAGGTTGATGGAAAGCTTATACTCGTTTTTGAAGTTTTTGCCCATGCCACTGCCGGTAACGTAACCGAGAGAGGTGTAAACAAGGGTTTTGATATTTTGACTGTCCAAATACTCTACGTATTTTTTCAGGTTTGCCCACTGCGAGGCATCGGTAGCCATGTTGTACCATTGCGCGCCTTCCAAAATAACGCCCGTGGGTCTCATGCCGGCTTCGATCAAGCTTTCTACAATGTAGGCAGTGCCTGCTCCACCGGGGCCGCCACGTGTGCCGACGCGCAAGAAATAGGTCTCGCCCGTAACACCGTTGTAGTTAAAGTCCTCGGTATCGCTTTCAATAATATAGTGGAAATAGTTGCCGCCGTAGGTAACAGACTTTTTGTGGCAAAGTGCATCCGGATAATCGGAGAGCTTTACCTTGGTGGGGTTATCGTAGTAGCATTCATCCTTGTTGGGCAGATCTTCGTAGCTGTAATAGTAAACGCCGCTCTGCGTTTCGCTCTTGAAATAAGATTCGCCCTTTTTGCCGTTGTTGTTTTTATCTTCGTTGGTGTTTTCTTTGATGTAGGTGTAATAGGTGATCTTGCCGCTCTTGTCTTGGATAACAGAGTTTTTGGCAAGTGTTTGGGCAGCCTCTGCGGTTAGGGGCAGGTGAGGGGTGTAGGTGTAGTTTTGAGGATTGGGGAGCTCATCATACCAATAAACGCCGTCACGGTTACCCGTGGTACCGTCAAGGCTGTTAAAGTCGGGCGCGTAGCGGCAAACGAGATAGCCCTGTGCCCACTCCTCGGGCAGAGATGCGTGACCCGTCATGTCGGTGTACGCCTGCAAAACGTCGGAGATTTTGCCGGTAGCATAGAAGTAACCGTCAACGAGATCGGCACTAATGCTCAACGTCCAGTTTCCGCTATATCCCATCGTCGGGAAATAAACGTTCATGGGGTCGTACTTGTTGATGAACATACCGCCGCCGCGAGAGGTGCTGAAGAGCGGAATGGCAACGTAGGTGCCGCTTGCATCGTATGCATCGGAGATGTAAAGGCTGATGTTTTGACCGCGTCTGTTGGAGTCGCCAAAGCTTTCACCGCCGCCGTAAACGGCATCGCTGGTATTCATCTTACCTGTCCAAACGATCTCGCCGCTTGAATTGATCGACATACCGTTGACGTTGTAAAGCCCTTCGTGCTCGGCATTGTCGAACCACAAATTGAAATCGTTGCAGGAAAGATTTGCAGAGGTATCGGTGCCCTCGGCAAAAATCGTAATGCCGCTGGTAGGAACGTCCTCGGTGCATACAATACTCAAGGGCATTTCGACGTCGTCAAAGCCTTCGTCCATATACATAGCAAGGGACTGGCCTGCGCCAACGTCCTTAAAGTGGTTGTAGCTCTTGGTGTTGGTTTGCAATCTCCAACCGTTGGCGCCGTTGTAGGTGATGCGGTTGTAGAAGGTTTGGCCTTTGTTGACATAAGTAAAGTATGCTTGGCTGCGTGTGTAGCGGAAATCGGTAACCGCAGTGCCGTCAACGTCCACGGTTTTGATCTCGGTGTTGGCAAGGTCCTCGATCATTTCGCGCTCATTCTCGGTCCAAGTATCCTTCAAAAGCGCTTTTTCGGCAACCTCAACAAGGTTTGTCGAATACTTTTCAACAAGATCAAGTCTTTGGTTGTCGTAACTGTAAACGGTGAAGTATTCCCCATTGAGCAGAATCAGCTGAATGTAACCGATAGCGGCAAAATCGCGCGTACGGTTATTCAACTTGATGTTCATAATAGACGCTACAAACTGCTCGTCGTAGCCCTCTGCAATCACTCTGTCACCGTCGTAAAAATCCTCGGTGTTGGCCTTGATATCGAGGTAAGGCGTTTTATGATTCAAGGAATCAAGCGCTACGGTACTGAATTCGCCTGCCTCTACAACGTAATCAAGGGGAGCGATCAGTGTGCCGACAGACACGCCCTTGATTCTTCTTTGCTTGCAGAACGCCTTGAGCGCTGCGTACTTTTCGAGATTGATGTTGGTAGCAAAGCGAATCCCGCCGCTGTTTTCGGTATTAATGGTTGCCATCTCCGAGGGGGCAATGAGATCCTGGGTCAAAGCAGGGTCCATGTTGCCGATGTGACCGCTGGTGGTTGCCGCAATAACGGGACCGATGGCGGTAGTGAGCATGGGGGCAAGAAGAGCAACGGTCAAAAGAGACAGGAGCACTCTTTTTAAAATCTTTTTCATAACGGTGACCTCCGGGAATAAAATTTGCGATTTGTCCAAACGGTTGGGCAAAGGGGTTTATTGCTTTCTGCGAGACTCGGGAACGCTGAGCTTAAAGAGCTCCTCGGCAGCAAGTC
>JAZRKS010000299.1:0-1752 GCA_045646445.1 Eubacteriales bacterium
AACCTTCTCACATCGTCAATGCTGTCTTGCAAAAGGGTGAGGGCGGCGTGGTAGCCGTAAACATCCCCGACCTCGGCGCAGTAGTGGAGCGTTTGGCAATGCTCAGAAAGCTTGTCAACGGTGAGAAAACCGACGGTGGGCCCCACGAGGGGCGCATTTTCTTCCCACTTTTTGCAAAGCGCGGCGGCTTTTTCCACGCACGTGGAATCGGTTGGAGAGGGGAGAGACGCGGCGAGAGCGGTCATTTCATCGGCAATGCGGTTCACATAAACAAAGTTTGCGGTTGCCGCCAAAATCATCAGGCAGCAAAGAATGGCGGTCGCAATCAAAGATTTCATTTTTTCGTTCCTTTCGTTTTTGGCATCCAATAAATTTCTCCGCGTTCGTTCGCGGTCACGCAAAATTGATCGGCAAGAGCTACCCCACGGCGCTCCATTTGCTTATCCAACCACGCGCAATCCTTTCCAATCAGCGCAAGCCCCTTTTTGTTATAAGTGTTTCCGTTATACACCACGTGCATCAAGCTTTCCTCGGGCGAGGTGATGTTTAGGGTTTCTTGCGTAGGGGGAGAACATCGCGCGCGCGGAAGAATGGTCAGTTTGCCGTCTTTTTCAAGGATAGCATACCAAACGCAATCAAAACTGCCAAATCCCTGCTGACGAATCTCGCTCATCAGCTCCTCAATTGAGAGGCGCGTGGCAACCAGCGCGTTTTGGTCAAGTATGCCGTTTTTGATGAGGATCGTAGGCGCCGCCGAGAGAAAATTCTTCAGTTTTGGCACTCTTATTAATATATAGGAAGAAAAAACTTCGAGGAAAAGCAAAACGATCATTGGGATGATCGCGTGCAAAACGGGAATGCTCGGGTCGGTAATGGGGAGGGAGGCGATTTCCGAAAGCAGAAGCGTTGCCACAAGATCGGTTACCTCCAATTCTCCAATTTGCCGCTTTCCCATCAGCCGCATAATGACAATGAGGAAAATATAGACCAAAAGCGTGCGAAAAATCAGCGTTATCATTCAAAATCTCCAAACAAAACGGCGTTTATTTTAGTATCCTTTGTGAAACTTGCTATTATGCAAAAAAATGTAAAAAAAATCACAAAAACCCCTTGACAAAAGATTTGTTGTGTGATATAATATGCAAGATGCCGCGCAAAAGTGGCGTCAAACGGTCATTGAAAATTGAACAACAAGAGAGAAGTACAAAGCTAAAAAAATAGTATGTGTATTGGATCTCGAACAATTCAAAAGAGAATACTACTCAAACAAAAAGTAAAATTGCTAAGAGCAAAAGCTCGATGTAAAAAAGATTGGATCGCGGACCGAAAGGTTTGCGTTTTAATACAATGATATCGAGAGTTTGATCCTGGCTCAGGATGAACGCTGGCGGCGTGCATAACACATTCAAGTCGAACGCACAAGCGACTTCGGTCCTGCGTTAGTGGCGGACGGGTGAGTAACGCGTGAGCAACCTGCCCCTGTGTGTGGAATAACGTCTGGAAACGAACGCTAATACCGCATAATGCATGGGAATCGCATGTTTTCCATGCCAAAGATTTATTGCACAGGGATGGGCTCGCGACCGATTAGATAGTTGGTGGGGTAACGGTCTACCAAGTCGACGATCGGTAGCCGGACTGAGAGGTTGAACGGCCACATTGGAACTGAGAAACGGTCCAGACTCCTACGGGAGGCAGCAGTGGGGAATATTGGGCAATGGGCGAAAGCCTGACCCAGCGACGCCGCGTGAA
>JAZRKS010000300.1:0-4269 GCA_045646445.1 Eubacteriales bacterium
TCCAAATTTTGTAAGCGCCTATTATTTGAGCCCTCCTCCGGGAGGAGGGAAACGCCGCTTGCGGCGTAGGGAGGAGCCCGCGCGCATGAAAGGTTGTTAGTTGCGCAGGCTCCTTCCGGCTCGTTGCACTCGCCACCTCCCTCTCGGAGGGAGGCTTCGTAAATTTGCCACTTCATAAGTAGCCATTCATTTACACAGGCATCCCCCCTCGTGAATAACGAGGGAATTTTTTTAAAAAAGTTCAGCAATAAAAGCCTCCCTTGTGTAAAGGGAGGGGGCAAACGTCGCTATGCGACGAGTGACGGAGGGATTGTAAAAATTAAAATTTGCATCAAAACAATCCCTCAGTCTCGCTTTGCTCGACAGCTCCCTTTACACAAGGGAGCCTTCATTAAACCACGGATTTATGAATAGCCATTAAATTGATTTAAAATCCCTCCGTAAATTACGGAGGGATTTTTGTTATTCTTTCGTTCTTTGATACCTTACAAGATTGGCAATCGCGGCAAAGAGAGATGCTACCACGCACAATATACGCAAAATCGTCAAAACAGGATACATGGGATCATCGTCAATTAAATCCATAACAAGCGTTGCAGACCAAATACCTGTTGTGATAAACCACAGTATCGGTACCCATAAAGGTGTTTTTGCCGCCTTCACAATAGTTCTCTCCTTTTTGTTTATTTAGTTCTCCCCTGCAATCTGTCTTGCGACGAATACGCCGCTGGCGGATGCGTGCGAGAGCGAGTGGGTGATGCCACTGCCGTCGCCAATGATATAGAGGCCGTCATATTTGGTCTCGAGCTTTTCGTTGACCTTAACTTCCATATTGTAGAACTTAACCTCTACGCCATAGAGGAGTGTATCGTCGTTTGCGGTACCGGGAGCGATTTTATCAAGCGCGTAGACCATTTCGATGATGCCATCGAGAATACGCTTGGGAAGAACCAAACTGAGGTCACCGGGGGTTGCATTGAGGGTGGGAGTAACAAAGGACTCCTCAATTCTCTTTGCTGTGGAGCGTTGACCGCGAATGAGGTCGCCAAAGCGTTGTACGATAACGCCACCGCCAAGCATATTACTCAAGCGTGCAATGGACTCACCGTAGCCGTTGGAATCCTTAAAGGGCTCGGAGAAATGCTTTGCAACAAGGAGTGCAAAGTTGGTGTTTGCCGTGTGCTTTGCAGGGTCCTCGTAGCTGTGTCCGTTTACGGTAATAATGCCGTTGGTGTTCTCGTTAACAACCGCTCCGCGAGGGTTCATGCAGAAGGTGCGAACCTTATCGCCGTATTGGGGGGTGCGGTAAACAATCTTGCTCTCATAAAGCTCGTCGGTCAGGTGCGAGAATACCTCGGCAGGCAGCTCAACGCGTACGCCGATATCTACACGGCTCGACTCGGTGGGAATATCCATTTCGCGGCAAACGGTCTCCATCCACTTGGAACCGCTACGTCCAACAGACACGATGCACTTCTCTGCCGTGTATTCCTTTTTGCCGCAGATGATGCGGTAGCCATTTTCATCGCGCGCGATGTGGTCAACGGGTGTATCGAAGAAGAAATCTACTTTATCGCAAAGATGGTTGTAGATGTTCTCAAGAACAACGTAGTTGATGTCAGTGCCGAGGTGACGAACAGATGCATCCAAAAGATGCAAATCGTTTTGCATGCAAATCTTTTTGAACTTGCTGCCTGCGGTGGAATAAAGCTTTGTGCCCTCGCCGCCGTGAAGCATATTGATCTCGTCAACGTACTTCATCAAATCGATCGCCTTTTGCTTGCCGATGTACTCATAAAGCGTGCCGCCAAAATCGTTGGTGATGTTATATTTACCGTCGGAAAAAGCACCCGCGCCGCCAAAGCCGCTCATAATAGAGCAGGATTTGCACTCGATGCAGGTTTTGATCTTTACACCGTCGATGGGGCATTTGCGTTTTGCAAGGGCGTGCCCTGCCTCAAAAACGGCAATTTTGAGCGAGGGATTGAGCTTTGCAAGCTCATATGCGGAAAAAATACCGCCGGGTCCTGCTCCGATAATAATAACGTTGTAATTCATATATGACCTCCAAAAAAAGGTTGATGACAGTAAAATACGGGCTTGCGCCCGTTCCTCTGTTCTTATTATATCATATCTTTTTGTGCTTGTCAAGGGGTATTTATACAACACTGACATTGCTCAAAAGCCTCCCTTGTGCAAAGGGAGGTGCCAAGCTTTTGCGAGGCGGAGGGATTGTGCAAATGCATTTTTTCATAAAACAATCCCTCAGTTTCGCTTCGCTCAACAGCTCCCTTTACACAAGGGAGCCTTTTAGCCGTTTCCCTAAAGCCGTTTCCCTAAAGCGCAACAAAACGGCCACCCGAGGTGACCGTTTCAAAGCTTTTATATTCTCTTTTACTTTTTGCTCTTGTTCTCTTTGATGCGAATGACGTAATTGAGATTGAGCACCTCAACACAACCGTTCTTTTCAATCAGGATGGCGCTGTCGGTTACTTCCGTAACGGTGCCTCTGAATTGATTATCCAAAACGTAAATGGTGCATTCTTTGCCGATGAATCTTTTTGCAAGTTCAAACATTTTGGTGTTTTCCTTTCTTGTTTGTTTCAAAATTTGTTGCATGTATACGATTTTGTGACGTCTTCTTTGACTGCTCAAAATAATAAACCACAAAAAGAAGATGGGAAAGTAGGTTGAAAACTCCATTCTGCTACCTCCCCAAATCAGTCTGCTTGGTCGCTTTTGGAGAGCGCTGCTTCTTTCTCTTTTTTCTTTTTGCTCTTCAGCGCATCCTTTGCCTTTTGGTACATATTCTGCAGGACGGCAAGCGTTTTTTCGTCTCTTGGGAAGATCAGCTTGAGGAAGGCAATGGCAAGCGGAATGGTGACGATCTTTTCGGGCGTGATGGGCAGCCAAAGGAATGCAAGATAGGTCGTGCCCGTGTAGAACATCCACCCGATATCGTAATAGGAGCCCACGCCAATGAATATGTAACACCAACCGTTGGTGATCATCCATGCCAAGCCAAAGCAAAGCAGAAAGCGAGGATTGAGAAGAAATTCAATCAATTTTTTCAGTTTTTCTTTTGCGTTGATTTTCATTTTTTATCCTCCTCTTCCGTTTTTTGGTGGCTTTGTGTTTTATTATAGCACAGAGGAGCGGAAATGTAAATAAAAATGGCAAAATTTTTCAAAAAAAATTTTGCCATTTTTCTTCCTATATCGTTATTGGGGATTGCCGTTGGCATCGGTCTTTACAACCGAGTAAACGTTGAGCACCTGACCGGGCAGAGAAAGCGCAACCTTGCCGTCAAAAGAGATACGCAAATGGTCGCCAACCGCAAACTTGGGGCAGCCCTTGATGTTGGTGTTGACAATGATTTTTTCGCCAACGTAAAAGTTTCCGTTGCCCGTGTGTGTCACTTCCATGAGGCACCCGCGCTCTTCCATTTCGAGCACCTTGCCTGTAAAATAAGGGTTCTCTGTGTCCAATTCGCCCACCGCTTTTTTGCACGCGCAAACGGCAAATAAACAAGCCAGTGCCAAGCCGACCAATAAAATTTTTTTCATGGTATCAAACTCCTTTGTTGTGTCGAACTATATAAAGTATACCACAAAAATGTCGAAAAGTAAATAGGGCGATGCGATTTTCTGCAAAACGCACTGCCCTATTTCAACCATATTGTTCATTTATTTCTTCGCTTCGCGATAATACCTGATTTGGCAACTGCCGTCCTCAAAAAAGGTTTCAATTTCAAAAGTGAGCGCGCCGTCCTTGTATATTTCGTCGTAGAGTGCTTTGAGGTCATCGGTCTGCCCGTTTGCCAAAACCCAACCGTCATCGGGGAGAGAGATGCTAACGTTTGCCCCCTGAATGAGCCCTTCTTTTAGCCCGATGGCATAGGACATTTGCGCGCCGCACCAATCGTAGCCCAAGCCTTGCAAATTTTCAAGCCCATAGAGCGCCGCCATTTCATCCCAAAACGCACCGATGGTATTGTATTGATCCTCGTTTTTCAAAGAGAACTCTCGAGAAACGCCCTCAAAAATCATTTTGTATTACTCCCTTTCGTCCTTTTTTGTAAAGGTAAACCATGGCAACAAAATTGCGCCGATATGCGGCGCTGTTCTGCTCGACAAATTGGAATTTGACTATCTTTTCTTATAAATCACAAGTTCGGGGTTCTCGCCGTTTTCCTCATACGTGCATACGAGAAGGAAATCTATGTTGGCGACAATTCCGTAGCATTTTGTTTTTCCCTCGAGCTGACTA
>JAZRKS010000301.1:0-2347 GCA_045646445.1 Eubacteriales bacterium
AATCTGTTGCTCCCAATGCACGGCAAGCCTTGGCGGTTGCCAAGGAGTGGTTGCCATCACCAACGGCAAGCGTAATGCCGCCGTGAAGATCTCCCAATTCCTCAATTTTTTGGCAAATTTCTGCGTGCAGTTTTTCGGGAACGAGATAACCGCACAGATGTCCGCCGCCCTGCATTAGGTCAAAATCATACAGCTTTTGCATCTCCCCGCTTGCGGCAAGAGCGGCAAGGGGTTCGACAATGGCACGCGCGGTATCGTCCATCAGCATCAAAATGTGCGGCAATTCAAGAGTGGCATTCTTGCGAATTTCCACACGGGGCGGAATGCGCTCAAGCACGGTCTTTTCGGTAGCGCGAACGCGCGAGGTAGAGCCCTCGTTGTAATCGTATTCGTCAAGGTCAACGGCACCGACGATGCCGCATCTCACTTTGCCGTCGCGTTGGGTGCGTTCCACGTAAATGAGCGCGTTGGGATATTCCTCAAAAATGCCGTCCGCGACATATTTTTGCATAGCGTTGTTGATATTTGCGGTCACCTTTTGGGCATCGGTCTTGCCCAGATAAACTTCGGGATAGATCAAATTAAGCGTTGAGGGATTCTCCCCTGCCGCCGCCTTGACCGCTTGCCAATACTCCTCGTTGGAGGTAAACTGATCGCAGGCAATGACCGACCACGCCTCGAAATTTTGTTTGGGTAGGAGTATATTGGTGGGTGAAAAAATTGCTTTTTGAATCATCCTACAAAATCCTTTCTTGCTTTATAGAGAGTCTACTTACTCATATAAAACAAACTCTTTATTATCCTCGTCCGTTATGTGAATAAAACAATCCACAAATCTATTCGTCATAAAATCTTCTTCAAAATAATTATAGTAAAGAAAAATACGAAATACTTTTCTATCCTTCAAGGCGAATGCAAAATCATTTGCTTTTGTCGCTTCTAAAGGATTTAATCCATCTACGGTGCTATCATATACTTTTATTTCTTTCCCACAGTTTTTGCATTGGCACACAATAGAAATCTGTTTGTTACTCTTTACAAGCAACGGTCTAAAAATCCCCCTGGTTTGTTTACCTGTATGTCGAACGTAAAAATGCTCATTTTTACAATCGCAAATAAGCGATACCTTGCAGGCTACATTACTTACTTTATCGTTAATTATCAAATTATCTGCAATTCTTAATCGACTCATATTTTAACCGTTTTCCTTTGCTGTCGTAATAGAAGCGATCAATCTTCTTCTAATGGAACCACAGTGATTTCGAAGATCTTTATAGGTGCCCTCGATAATCTTGCCCTTTCTAAAGATCAGCTCAAGCCAATATTCAGTCTCCGAGCACTCTTTCAAAGAAATTTCGAGTTTGTGGATAAAATCCGCTTTACTTTGAGCGTATTTCGCTTCGTGAATATTAGCACCAATGGATGACGAAGAACGGATTATTTGATTAACATACACAGAACACCCTTTGATTTCGTCGCAAAGATCAGAGATGCGAATTGCAAATTCAATGGCATCTTCACGAAGTTGGTTTTTAGCATCACTCATTATGTTCTTCTCCTTTTTTGTCGATATGTTGCTTCGCAACTCGATATATGATCGCTTTGCGACCATTCGATATATTTCTCGCTCCGCTCAAAATTCGATATGTTGCCTACGGCAACGAGAGTCGATAGCACCGCTTCCAAAGAACTTTCTCTCGCTTTGCCCAAGGGGCAAAGCATATCGAGCGCGTAGCGCCATATCGAACGCGCTGCGTATATCGAGCGATGCATCTGCGGCGCATATCGACGTCGAGTCGTCGTTTGAAACAAACGCGCGACTCGACCTTATAGATCTAAAAGGTCATAAACTTTATAAATGTCACCGGCGCCCATTACGATAATCAGGTCGCCCTCTTGTGCATCGCGCTTGAGTGCTTCTGCCACGCGGGAGAAGCTGCCACAGTATTCGGCGCGGTCGCCGATCCTTTGGGCAAGATCTGCGGAGCTGACGCCAAAGGTATTCTGCTCTCGTGCGGCGTAAATATCGGCAAAATAGATGCGATCGGCAGCGTTGAATGCGTGCACGAAATCATGAAACATCGTTGCCGTGCGGCTGTAGGTGTGTGGCTGATAGGCGCAAAGAATACGCTTGTAGCCCATTTCTCTCGCCCCCGAAAGCGTTGCGGTGATCTCGACGGGGTGGTGTCCGTAATCGTCGTAAACAACGGCACCGCCAAGGGTTCCCTTGCGCTCCATGCGGCGGTTTGTGCCAACAAAGCTTGCAAGCGCATTTGCGATTACGTGGGGGGCAATGCCGCAAACGCTTGCCGCGGCGGCAGCCGCCAAGGCATTGTAAACGTTGTGC
>JAZRKS010000302.1:0-10707 GCA_045646445.1 Eubacteriales bacterium
GAAGGTATTGGGATCGATCCCGAGGAGCGTATGGTTCTTGCCGAAGAGGCGATCAAAACCGTTAACGGTCGCAAGCCTTGCATCGTTCAAGTTGCATCGGGCAACTTTGAGGATGCCATTCGCTTAGCAAAGCACGCCGAAAAAGTTGGCGCGGCGGCAATTTCGGCAACCCCTCCCCTGTTCTTCTCCTATGACAAAGACGACGTTTACAACTACTACAAAAAGCTTGCCGATGCGGTATCCATCCCCATGATGATTTACTACAACCCCGCCGCAGGCTTCCATATCAATGCTGACATTGCTGCAAAGATGTTTGAAATTGACAACGTAACGGCAATTAAGTGGACGAGTTCGGACTACTATCAGATGATGCGTCTGCGCGACCTGACAAAGGGAGAAATGAACATTATTAACGGCCCCGATGAAATGCTGCTAATGGGACTCTCTGCAGGTGCTGACGGCGGTATTGGTACGACCTATAACTTTATGTTCGATATCATTCGCGGAATTTACGACAACTTTATGAAGGGTGACCTCGAGGCCGCACGTGAATATCAAACACGCGCCATTCGCATCATTTCGGTACTGCTCTCTTACAAAATCATTCCCGCGGCAAAGGCAGTGCTTGAGGCACAAGGCTACGCCGTTGGCAATGCAACCTTCCCGATGAAGCGCTACACCGATGCAGAAAAAGCAACTATTGTGGAACAGATGAAGGCGGCAGGGTTGCAAATTTAAGAAAACTGACAAAAAAACGGAGCAACCTGTGTTGCTCCGTTTTTTCATATTACAACAAGATGCAAATGAGACCGTTACTGCCCTCGTTGATGATGCGTTCAAGCGTTTCGGAAAGCTTTTTTCGCGATTCCTCGGGCATGTGTTCAAGCTTGTTGTGGAGTCCCTCGTTGATGAGCTCGTAGAGAGATTTGCCAAACAGGTTCGAGCCCCAAATGCTCTTGGGATCTTCTTCAAATTCTTTGAGAAGGTAACGAACCATATCCTCGGTTTGCTGTTCGGTGCCCACCATTGGATTGATCTCGGCGGCGATATTGGCGCGGATCATGTGCACCGACTGTGCCGCCGCGCGGAGTTTGACACCGTAGCCGCCTGCCTGCTTGACGATCTGCGGCTCTTCGAGGTGCAGATCCTCAACGTCTGGCATGACAATGCCGTAGCCGCGCTCGTTGACCTCTTCAAGCGCCTCGGCAACCTTATCGTATTTTTCTTTCATAACCGAAAGATCGCGCAAGAGAGTGATGAGTTCTTCCTCGCTCCCCACCGAGAAGCCGGTCAGCTCGCTAATGATATCATAATAGAGACCGTCTTTCATAGCAAGCGAAACAGTTGCTTTGCCCGTACCGAGGTCTAAAATATCGATGTTGGCGCGCTCGACGTATTCGTTATCTGCCATATTTTCAAAGGCGGCTTTGACGTCGCCTGCCTTTTTGATTTTTTCGGCACAGTGGCAAACCGAGGTGCGAATGGCGGTGCGAATGCGGTGATGTGCATCGAGCGCACGAATCCACTCGGGACACTTGATGCTGATCTCGGTGACGGGAAATTCCTCAAGAACAAGCCCCAAAATGTGGCGGATATCCTCAGCATCAAGGTCAAGGCAGCTAACAAGTGCCACGGGAACGCCGTATTTTTCCTCTAACTCATAAGCGAGTGTGCGTGCGGCATCCTTTTCGGGATGCGCAGAGTTGAGAATAATGGCAAATGGCTTACCCAGTGCCTTAAGTTCTCCAACGATGCGCTCCTCGGCTTCTACGTATGCGTCGCGTCCGATGTCACCAATGCTGCCATCGGTTGTAATAAGCATACCAATGGTGGAGTGCTCGGTGATGACCTTGTGCGTGCCCATTTCTGCCGCCTCGGCAAATGGCATGGGTTCCTCACGCCAAGGTGTGCGAACCATACGCGGTTGACCGTTTTCAACCGTTCCCATTGCATCGGGAATGAGATACCCTACGCAGTCAATCATACGCACACGCATTTGCGCGTTGTTGTCAAGCACCACGGGAACGGCTTCCTCGGGAATAAACTTGGGCTCGGTGGTCATAACCGTTTTTCCTGCCGCCGACTGCGGAAGCTCGTCACGTGCACGGTCGCGGGAGTAGCCCTCCCCGATGTTCGGCAGCACTACTGCCTCCATAAAACGTTTAATAAATGTGGATTTGCCACTGCGGACAGGACCTACTACACCTACGTAAATATCTCCGCCCGTTCTTTCGGCAATATCCGTATAAATCGAATGCTCAGGCATTTCAAAACCTCCCATATATCGCGTTGGTACACTATATGGTGGACTTGTCAACTTTAGAACAAAATTTGAAAATACCGCAATATGCACACGAAGAATTGGCAAAAAGATTGACAAAGCTACATTTTAATGTTATAATATTTGCAATAGCATTAAGACTTCTTTTAAAGGAGGTGGACGGATTGAGCAAAAAGTTAAACTTTTTTACCGCCCTTTTACGCCCTGTTGGTTACTCGGTAGCCAAATTAAAGTTTGGATATAAGTATAAGAAGGCAACGAATTTGCCCGAAAATTATATTGTTCTCTCCAACCACGTTACCGACTATGACCCGATTTTGGTTGGTTTGAGCTTCAAAAAACAAATGTACTACGTTGCAAGCGAGCACATCACACGTTGGGGTTGGCTCTACAAGGTTCTCAACTTTGTATTTGAACCCATCATTCGCTACAAGGCAACGGTTGCCGCATCTACCGTTATGGACATTTTGCGCAAGGTGCGCAAGGGCAATAACGTTTGCATTTTTGCCGAGGGTGTTCGCACATGGGATGGCGTTACGGGACCCGTTGTTCCCGCTACCGCACAGCTTATCAAATCCTGCCGTTGCGGTCTTGTTACCTACCGCATTGAGGGCGGCTATTTTGCAAGCCCCAACTGGGCGTCTTCCGGCAATACGCGCAGAGGTCACCTTTACGGTGCTCCCGTTGGAGTTTACACAAAAGAAGACCTTGCCAAAATGAGTGTGGAAGAAATTGACGAGATCATCAAACGCGACCTCTACGAGGATGCGTATGCGCGTCAAAAGAAAGAAATGCACGCCTATCGCGGCAAGAAGCTTGCCGAGGGTATGGAAAGTCTTGTTTTCCTTTGCCCCAAGTGCCGCGCACACGGCACGTTGGAGTCGAAGAAGAACAGAGTTACCTGCTCCGCTTGCGGCAATTCCTTTACCTACGATAAATTCGGTATGCTTGACGGCATTGACCAAAAGACCGTTTATGAGCTGAACCAATGGCAGAGAGCCGAGTTGGAAAAAGATGTAGAGAATGCGGTTCAATATACTGCCCCCAATGCCGCTCTTTATACCATTGAGGGACATGACCTCAAAACGGTTTGCGAGGGTGACGCGCACATTACAAATGAAGCAATTACAATTGCCAACGTGACCATTCCCCTTTCTACCGTTTCGGATATGGGCATTCACGGCCGCAGAACTTTGATCTTCTCGACCACTGATAACTACTACGAACTCAAAGTGCCCAAGGGAAAGAATATCGTCAAGTTCCTATATTACCGCGAATTTGTAAAAGCGAAAGTAGAAGAAAAAGTATAAAGCAAAAAAAGAACCTCGCCACGGCGGGGTTCTTTCTTTGTTTTTATTCATATTATTTTAAGATGACCTTCCAATCGTCATTCTCGACGATGTATTGGAATTCGGTATAGTCGTCGGTAGCCATTACCTTGAGCATATCGTCAAAATCCTGCACGAGATTGTAATTGTGGAACTCGTCCTTTGCGATCCAGCGCATTTCTCCCTCGTCGGACGAGGTGACCCCTCCTGTGAATTGGTCGGCGCGGAAAAGGAAAACAAGGTATCTGCCATTTTCGTATTTGCCGCCCTTGAGGGGAAATTGTTTGACACCGCAAAGCGCGGGATTGTAGATAGTGAGCCCTGTTTCTTCCCTCACCTCGCGCACAACGGCATCAACGATTGATTCGCCAACCTCAATGTGACCGCCCGGAAATGCATATCCACGCCAATCGGTCTTGACTCTGTTTTGCAAAAGGATTTTGCCGTCTTTTTGAATGAGGCATAGGACGGTGAGTTCTGTTTTTTCTGTTCTGTTCATTGAATATCTCCGAAATTATTTTTTGACTTCATACCAAAAGTCCAATATGTCGTCTTTTTGTAGTGCGGGATTGTAATCTAAAATGGTTTCAAAGAGTGGTAAAAGCTCGCATTTTGAAAAATTATCGACCTGTTTTGTTGAAAAAGAAACAAAAACAATTTTCTTTTTTTCGCATTGAACAACCAACATTCCTGACTTTGAAAGGCCGTATGCAGAAACAGTCGTGCCTCTTAGCCATTCTACATTTTTAAGCTTGTATACCTTGTTTTGCCTTTGTATATACACGATTCCATCTTTTACCCAATAGTTTCCCTGTTTTACAAACCATCTATGTTTTTGTGCACATACGTAATAAAAAGCCATCGCAGCGTAAGCAATAATTGAACAAATTAATAGATATACAAAATTTGCATACTCAATTCCCATCAGTTTTGCAGCAAAACATTGAAGGGGTATTGCCACCGCAAACGTGATGCCGGATGTGAAAATTTTCAAAAACCATTTTTGGTAGGTAAACTGTATTTTTTCCATATCGAACCCTTTACAAAAATCAAAGTGACTGATTAAATAATATCACAAAACCATAGAAAAGTCAAGTCTCTCACCATTTTTATGTGCTCGCATAAAATGATATAGAACGAATGACAACAGGAGGGTTTTATGAATCGAGAATTAGCAATGAGCGAGGGGTACCTCGTTGTGCACGTGACAACCGCTCGCGGAGCGATTCCCCTTGAGGGGGCGGCGGTGAGTATAAGAGCGAACGAGGATGCCGATACCACGCCGCGCGCCGATATTTTATATGCGACCGTAACCAATCGCGACGGCAACACCGAGCGCATCACGCTCCCCGCTCCACCGCGCGAAAATTCGATGTCGCCGAGTGAGGTACCGCCTTTTTCTACCTATCATCTTGAGGTGCGCCGCGAGGGGTACGGGATGCAAAGCTTTGTGGCTCTCCCGATTTTTGCAGGGATCACGGCAGTTCAGCCCGTCGATCTCATTCCGCTGCCCGAGGACGGAAGATCCAATCCGCTCCGCCCCGCGGATGAACGTTTTTTTGAAAACTCCCCCGCTGACCTCTAACAGAGAGAAAGGAGCTATCTATGCCGGAACTTCCTTTTATTCCCGAAACCATTACCGTGCACCTTGGCCCACCCGACTCGAATGCCGAGAACGTGACGGTTCCCTTTCTCGATTACATCGCCAACGTGGCATCGAGTGAAATTTATCCCACGTGGCCCGAAAACGCCATACGTGCCAACATTTATGCGCAGGTTTCCTTTGCGCTCAACCGTGTTTATACCGAATATTATCGAACACGCGGCTATAATTTTGACATTACAAACTACACGGGCACGGATCAATCCTTTGTAAACGGGCGCGTGGTGTTTGAGAACGTGCGCGAGCTTGTGGGGGAACTATTTAACGATTACATCCGCCGCCCGGGGAGTGTGGCTCCCCTATTTGCCGCCTACTGCAACGGCACAACCGTGACCTGTGCGGGGCTTTCGCAATGGGGCTCGGTTGAGCTTGCCGAACAAGGCATGACCCCCTTTGAAATTCTCACTTATTACTACGGTGACAACATTGAGCTTGTTCGCAACGCGCCCGTAATGGGCAGCACCGAGAGCGCACCACTCTACCCCTTGCAGCTTGGTTCAACGGGTGATGACGTCCGCACGGCACAATTAAGACTGAATCGCATTTCAACGAATTTCCCGTCCATTCCAAAAATTTTAGCAGTAGACGGCATTTTTGCCGAGGATACCGAGGCGGCGGTGCGGCGTTTTCAAGAGGTATTCAACCTCACGCCCGACGGCATCATTGGCAAAAACACGTGGTACACCATTCAAAACATCTATATTGGTGTAAAACGCTTGAACGATTTGAATGCGGAAGGAATTTCTCTTTCTGACGTGACACGGCAATATCCCGGATCGTTGCAGGTGGGCAGCCGCGGTGACGGTGTGCGAAATTTGCAGTATTTTATCTCGTATATTTCACAGTTTTACGATACCGTTCCTGCAGTTCCCATTGACGGCGTGTTTGGAGAGGGCACACGCGCGGCGGTTCAGGACGTGCAACGCACGTTTGGTCTTGAACCTGATGGTGTTGTGGGTGAGGTGACTTGGTATGCCTTGACGAATGCTTATCTCGGTGCCATTGCGACTATCCCCCGTGAGTACGTTGAGGGGGTTGCAGTGCCTTATGGCGGTATTCCCTTGCGCATCGGCTCGGACTCGGATTCGGTGCGACTCTTGCAGGAATACCTCAATTACATTGCGCGATCTTACCCAGAGATCCCCACGGTTGAGGTAACGGGATATTTCGGTCCGCGCACGCAAGAGGCGGTGCTGGCGTTTCAGCGACGGTTTGACCTTGTGGCAAACGGCGTGGTGGCATCGACCACATGGAACGAGATCATTTCTCTTTATGAGGCACTTTATCAAGGCAATCGCCTACAGGACGGTCAGTACCCCGGCTTTGACGTGGGCGCATAAGAAAGTGAGGTTTTTGCATGCCAAGATATGAAAACGAAGAGCAGGCGATCCAAAATTTACAGCGGTATTTGCGGCAGCTTTCTTATCACTCCCCCGAAATTACCGCGCCACCCATCGACGGCATTTTTGAAAGAGATACCGAACGCGCGTTGCGAGAATTTCAGGCAATGCGCGGACTGCCCGTAACAGGGCGTGCCGACCGCTGCACGTGGGAAGAGCTTTATGCGATGTATCGCGCCTCGATTGCCGAAAACGAGCCGCCGAGAACGGTTGCAATTCTCCCCTTTGTGGCAGGAGAAATACTCCTTTCCAAAGGAGACGAGGGATTTACCATCAACGTTTTGCAATATATGCTCCGCGAGCTTGGAGAGAGCCAAATCGAGTTGGAAGAGGTAGAGATCAGCGGCATATTTGATGCCAAAACGGCACGCGCGGTGCGACTCTTTAGAAAACAGAATGGACTCCCCGAGGGAGAGACGGTTGACCTCATCACTTGGAACACCTTGGTCGATCGGTTTAATCGGTTGGGGGTGGAAAATATATAAAAAGGACGGCTTTTGCCGTCCTTTTCTTATATGGTTCCCTTGGCAAACCTTGTTGCAATATCGCCTTGGTGGCCGTCATAGTCGCATAAGAGGACGTTTGCGTTGCCGTTGTCATCGTATTCAACTACCGACACCGAGGCGTTTGCGCAAAACTCTACATTTTTGAGCTCCTCGGGGAGATAACCTTCCCACCTTGCGCGCATCAGGCGGATGGGGGTGGCGTGCGTGAAGATGGCAAAACATTCGCCCTTGTGTTTTTCAATCAAGCGGTCGACCTCACGGTAAATGCGTGCTCCAAGTTCGAGCGTGCTCTCGCCTCCCTCGGAGTGCGCGCGTCCGCAATCGGTGCGCCAAGTGGTGTAGCCTTCGGCATACTTTTCCATCAGCTCGTCATAAGAGCGCCCTTCCCACTCTCCGGCATATATTTCGCGGAGCTCGCGGTCGGGAATGATGGGGAGTTCGTGCGATTTGGCTGTTGGTTCTGCCGTTTGCATCGAGCGTGCGAGATCACTTGAATAAATGGCGCAAATAGGATAATTTTTAAGGAAATTTGCCGTATTTTCGGCTTGCTTGTGTCCAAGCTCGGTCAAAGGAGCGTCGGTATGCCCCGCAAAAACGCGCTCGAGATTGGCAGTGCTCTGCCCGTGGCGAACAAAAATAACGGTGGTCAATTTGGATTTTCTCCTTTATTTTTCTTTCTCTTTTGCAACCAAAGAACCGTCAAACAGATGATGGGAAAGATAGTTGCAAAGACGAATGCGGCTCTCAAATCTTGCCCAAAAGCATCGGCAATGACGCCCGAGACGAACGGCCCCGAAAGGCATCCGATGTCCCCTGCAACCGCAAGGATTGCGAACATGGAAACACCGCCCAAAGGAATGCTTGCGGATGCGTGGCTGAGTGTTCCCGGCCAGAAAACGCCCACGCCAAAGCCGCAAAGCGCGCAACCGATAAGAGCGAATATCGGGTGCGGTGCAAAGGCCGCCAAAAGATAGGCAACGGTGCAGCCAAGGCATCCCCACATCATCCATTTTGTCAAGTCAACACGCCCCGAAAGTCGACCGTAAAGCACACGCGATATGCCCATCATCACGGCAAACATGCAGGGGCCGAGCAGGTCGCCGAGGGTTTTGTCAATACCGAGTGCCGACTCAACAAAAGCAGATGCCCACTGGCTCATGACCATCTCACCGGCTCCTGCACAGAACATCATTAAGAGAAAAACAAGGAAAAGCGGCGTGCGGAAGAGTCGACCAACGGCGGATTTTTCTCCCTCTTGAGTGGGGAGATTATAAATAGGAACAATACTGAATGCAACCGCGCCAATAAGTGGAATAATTGCCCAAATGATGGGCAGATAGTACCATGAGGTGGAAATTTCAAAACAGTAGAAATAAATGCCCGAGAGCAGCACAACGCCCGCCTGTCCCCAAGAATAAAAGGAGTGGAGCAAGCTCATATTGCCCGATTTTTCTTCGGTTGGGCAGGCTTCCATCAAGGGGCTGATGATGACCTCGGTAAATCCACCGCCGCAACCGAGAATGCCCTCTGCCAAAAGCAGTCCTCCAAGGGGTGGCATCAGTTTGGGGAAAAGCGCAAGGCCGACAAGTCCGCAGGCGGCAAACACATGTGCCAAAATTGCCATTGCGCGCAAATTGAGGTGGTTTGCATAGTGCGATGCGAGAACATCGACCAAAATTTGCGTTGCAAAATTGACGGCAACAAGAAGACCGACCTCTGTGACCGAGAGAGAAAACTCGCGCTGAAAGGTCAGGTACAAAAGCGGTGCTAAATTGATACAAATGGCTTGTGTGATGTATCCGTTATAGCAAGCCAAAACGGTAGATTTATAGGTTAATTTCATATTCTTTCCCTCTGTTTGATTGCTACGCAGATTATAACACAAAATGTCCTTTTTGTAAAGTCCTGTCGTCCTTTTTCTTTTTCTTTTGACACAAAATTCCTTTTTTCTGTGTAGTATTTTGTCGCACTTTGGACGTACGACATAAATGTCTATCTATTTTATACACAAAAAAGGGCTATTATTTTGGCCAAAAATTCTATGCTATATGCGTTTTCACGAATTTTTTGCCATTTTTTCGTCATTATTGATACTTTACAAACGCAAAAAAATGTTGTATAATATATGATGCCGATGGGCAAGCGCTCGTCGGGTTCCCCCTTGTGCACACCGGATACGCTTTTGCGAAAGTGTCAATCTCATGACACCCTCCTCGCACGGCATCGGTGTGCCATTTTATTTATATGTTTCTATCTGCTTTTTCCCCCCTTACGGTCGGTGTTGTATATTCCACTTTGCGACTGTCAAAAATAGTAGCACCAACCATTTTTTGTATGAAAGGAAGAAAATGAATATGACAAAACCTCAAATTGTACGCGCATCCGCCCGTGAAATTCTCGATTCCCGTGGAAATCCCACCGTTGAAGCGACCGTGCTGCTTTGCGACGGTACTGTTGGCGTGGCGAGTGTTCCCTCGGGAGCGTCAACCGGTATTTACGAGGCGTGTGAACTGCGCGACGGAGACCGCAAGCGCTTTGGCGGCAAGGGTGTGAGCGAAGCCGTTGCAGGTGTTAGTAAAATTATTTCCCCTGCTCTTGCCGGTTCTTACGCATCCGACCAAGGAGAAATTGACCGCTTGCTTTGTGATTTGGACGGCACCGACAACAAGAGCCGCTTGGGAGCCAACGCTATTTTGGCAGTCTCCTTGGCAAATGCGCGTGCGGCGGCAAATTTTTATCACCTACCCCTTTACCGCTATCTCGGCGGTGCAAGCCAAACACGCCTGCCCGTGCCGATGATGAACATTCTCAACGGCGGTGCGCACGCATCCAATAACGTAGAAATTCAAGAATTTATGATCGCTCCCGTAGGCGCGCCCTCTTTTTCTGAAGGCCTGAGAATGGGTTGCGAGATCTATCACACACTCGGCAAGATCCTGCGATCTCAAGGGTATGCCTCGACCGTTGGCGACGAGGGCGGATTTGCCCCCAACCTTTCGGATGACGAGGAAGCGCTCGAGCTCATTTGCCGCGCCATTGAGGAAAGCGGATATGACACCGATCACGTTAAAATTGCACTTGACTGTGCCGCAAGTGAATGGTACACCGAGGACGGCGTTTATCGCATGCCCAAACGTCAAAAGCAATATAATAGGGTGGAATTGATTGAATATTGGGAAAGACTTGCCAAGAAATATCCTATTTTCTCGATGGAAGACGGTCTCGACCAGCGTGATTTTGAGGGTTGGGCAACCTTGACCGAGCGTCTTGGCAATCAAATTCTTTTGGTGGGAGATGATCTCTTTGTTACCAATGAAAAACGGCTTTGCGAAGGCATCCGCCGCGGTGCTGCAAACGCCATTCTCATCAAGCCCAACCAAATCGGCTCGCTGACAGAGACATTGCAGGTGATTTCCGCCGCCAAGAATGCAGGATACGGATATATTCCCTCTCACCGCAGCGGTGAGACCGAGGATACCACACTTGCCGACCTTGCGGTTGCCGTTGGTGCATCCCTAATTAAAACGGG
>JAZRKS010000303.1:0-4240 GCA_045646445.1 Eubacteriales bacterium
TTTATCGTATGGGTTTACATTTGCATTGGTTACGGAATATTTTTTAGCTCCAAAACCGTATACATCAGATTCGGCAACCTCATTTACAGTACCTGTTGCACCGCTTGTTTCTTCCATTTTAAAATTAGTAACAGTTTCTCCTTCAAAGTTCTCATCAAGAAGAACCTTGCACACTTTTGCATCTGTAACAGCTACATCTTCTGCAAATGCGGGAACTGCCTCTGCAACTTCCTCGGCGGGAGCTTCTTCGATGTAGTTAGCGGCATTGAGAATAGCAGCACCGAGTCCGTCGGCGATCTCGCGAGCGTCTTCAACGCTTACACGAATTTCTACGGTGGGCTCCTTATTGCCCTTCTTAGCTTCTTGCGCTTGGTTGAAGTCACCGTCTGCAACAGCGGTCGACATTGCAAGCATTACGGGCTTATCGGTGAAAATGGAGAAGGTTACTGCGGTAACACGGCTCTTGAGGTAGGAAACGAGATTAACAATAGCAGCAATTGCAAAGACTGCTGCGATAACCCAAAATACAGGCTTGATGGATCCGGCAAATTCAAGGAAAGATACTACAACAGATGTCAGTGCGAGAACACCCAAAACGATAGCCAGCACCAAGAATTTGGGGTTTGCTGTTTTGCCCATTGTGGTCTTGAGGTATTTTGCGTCGGCAACGGGCATTTCCTGACGCAGGATAAGCTCGTCGCTACGTGTTTCACGAACGGTTTCGTGAACGATGCGTTTGTTGGTGATAGTCAACTTTTTGAAGGTGTCGAACTGACCCTTCTTTTTGTTGTAACCAATGGACGCGTAGTTGAAGGATTTCAATACTTTTTCATCTTTTGCAAACTGAATAGCCATTTTTTGTTTCCTTTCATTTTTTGCTTTTTTTCGAAAAGAGACGACCGTAAAGTGTCCCCTTCAACGCCATTATAGCACTGCTTCCATATTTTGTCAATAGCTTTTCCCATATTTTTCTATATTTTTGTCGAACGTGCGCGGTCGGGGTCGAATCCCGTACCCAATCAAAGCTTTTGATACGCCAAGCGCTCGTCGCCGTTTTCGAGATAAATAATGCCGCAATACACAAATCCGCGATTGGTGAGAGCACGTTGCATAGGCAGGTTATCGCGGTGCGTATCGATGCGCAAATTTTGACAGCGCGAGAAGCACTCGTCAATGCAAAAACCGATGATTCCCCTGCCCTGCTCGGCAACCGCTATGCGGTGAATAACGCCATACGGGGCATCGTTTAGCCACTTTCCGTCATAGATTTTTGCATAGGTCGGCTCCCCATCGAGCGAGAACATAAACGTGGCAACGATCTTGCCGTCCTCTTCGGCTACGTAGCCCACGCCTCGCTCCATATCCGCACGCGCGGTGTCGATGTTGGGCGTTCCTTGGTTCCATTGGTTGGGGTTTCCCGTATCTCGCATAAAGCGTTTAGCATTCTCGTAAATTTCTGCAATGCAGGAAAGATCCGCCTCGGTTGTTTTTCTAATTTGCATAATCACCTCGTAAAAAAAGCACCGATTAAATCGATTTTGTAGGATGCGACAAAAGGCTCCCTTGTGTAAAGGGAGGCTAAAAGCATAACCACAGTTTAATACTTGTATAACGGGACTATCTCAATTCTATGCGAAATGAGATAGTCCCATTAAAATTAGTTCGTAGCTTTTTGATTTTTAATTACCAAATAACGATGCGCTTTTCGGGTGCGATGTACATCTGGTCGGTATCCTTAACGTCAAAGGTCTTGTACCACTCAGGGAAGTTTCTGGGAGGCATATTTGCACGCAGGATGCAGGGGCCGTGAACATCGACGGAGAGCAGCATTTGCAAATATTCGGGTCTTGCCTTTTCGCACCAGATCTTTGCCCAGTTGGCGAAATACTCCTCGTAGGATGCGCCTGCGGTTCTCGACATAATATCAAGAGTGACCGACATACCGCCGTTATCTGCCATGTTTTCGCTCACGATAAACGCACCGTTTACCTTGCCCCAAGGCAGCTCAATGCCGTCGAATTGCTCGATCATCTGTTGAACCTTGGCTTCAAATCTCTTAAAGTCGTCCTCGGTCCACCAGTTGTTGATGTTGCCGTTTTCGTCGCATTTTGCGCCGTTGCTATCGAATGCGTGGGAAATCTCGTGACCGATAACCGCACCAATGCCGCCAAGGTTTTCGCTTCTGGTTTGCTTCAAGGAGTAGAAAGGCGCTTGCAGAATGGCTGCAGGGAAGGTAATATCATTTACAAAAGGATCGTAGCAAGCGTTGACCATGTGACCGGGCATTGCCCACTTTGTGGGATCGGTGGGCTGGTCGAGCTTTGCAAGAGCGTCTTCCTCGCGAATGCTCTTGAGGGTAAGGAAGATATCAAGGAGCGAATCCTCGGGGTTGAAAACGAGCTTATCAAAAATGTCTCTTACCTTATCGGGATAACCCATCTTAACGCCCATGGTAGAGAGCTTGAGAATTGCCTTCTCTTTTGTCTCTTCGCCAAGAATGTCATTGGTCTTGATGCGTGCTTTGTAGGTGTCAATGATTTGGTAAACGATTTCGGTGATGTCTTTCTTTGCTTCTTGACCGAAATACTTGTCACCGTAATAAATGCCTACGGGCTCGGAATACATACCCGATGCAAGATTGTATGCAAATTTTTCGATGGATTGCATTTTTGCAACACCCGTGAGTGCGCGCATATACATACCGCCCATATCGCGCAGCTCCTCGGAGAGGTAGGTGCACGCTCTGAGAAGACCGGTAACGTATGCCCAGTGCTTGTAAAGCTCAAGATTTTCGGCATTGAATACGGTTGCAAAAGCACCAAAGTATCTGGGCTCGGTAACAACAATCGTTTCGGGAACACGTCCGAAGAGATCACAGAGAATTGCACCAAAGTCAAGGGTAGAAAGCATTTGGGCTACCTTGCCCTCTTCCATGGGGTTGTACATTTCAACGTATTTCGACCATTCCTCGCTCGTCTTAACAAGAGAGCCGAGAATGGCGTCAAATGCAAGGGCGTCGGCTACATACTTTTCCTGATCCTCGGGGGAAAGGTCGGTTTGTGCCATTACCATCTTTGCAACGTTTGCCCAAATGCCAAGGATCTGCTCCTTTTGCGCTGCCATTTCGGGCTTGTAGTAGGAAGCATCGGGGAGGATCACGCTCGGACCCTGGATGTAAACGAGGTGTCTCTTGGTGTTCTTCATATCGGTTTCAACACCGATGTTAATGGGCGTGGGAATGCTCTTTTGAGAGAGTATTTTGTAAAGACGGCTGAAATCTTCAACGGTTTTGAGCTCGTCAAGGGTAGCGAGAACCTTAAGCGCGGGGGTAATGCCGTGCGCCGCTTTGCGGTCTGCATCCTTTGCAATGGCATAGAGGGTGCAAGCTCTCTCAAGGTGCTCGTTGGGGTAGGACTTGTTCTCGCTCATGGTAGCAAATTCGTCCATCATAATTTTTTCAACGGCGTCGGCAAGCTCCATAAAGCCACCTGCGCAGGGCTTGTCATCCGGAATAACGAGTTTATCTAACGTTTCTTGATTGACGTGCATATAAAGGTCATCTTGAATTCTAATGTTTTCCATAATAGCATCTCCTTATTGTTTTGCTTTTCTTTATTGTATCACAAAATTTGGGAAAAGACAATACATATTGATAAAAAATAAATGTAAAGTCACAATTTTATAAGTTTGAAAAAGTGCTGTCAATTTTTTCTTTGTTCCTCCTAAATAAAAAGTGCGGCTACCGAAGTAACCGCACCAAAACGCAAACTCCGATAGTCGCCAAACCAACTGAATCAGCAAGAACCATATCCGATTTCCGCCACACCCAGCAGGAGTTTGCATTTTAACAAAACCTATATGAGTGTGCGACAAAAAGGATATAGTTATCCTATAAAGACAAAAATAGCCCTTGCTTGTTTTATTCAGTTGGTTTGGCATGTTTATTATATCACAGCTTTTTCGAGATTACAAGAGCTTTTTCCAAAATCATAGAAAAAAGTTACTCTTGCGGTTTTCCTTTCAGTCTGCTGAAAATCCCTTTACAAAAATTCTCAATCAGCAATTTGTACTAAGAAAAGGCTCCCCTGTGCAAGGGGAGGCTCAAAGTTAGTGCCCGTTGACTATTTTGATGAATAACTTATTTCGGAGACACTTTGTCGGTGAGCTGAAAGAAAAGATACCCCGTGGCGTGGCTTTTTTATCTTTTCCCTCAAGTCTCTTGACTTTTCCCCATTCTTGC
>JAZRKS010000304.1:0-3021 GCA_045646445.1 Eubacteriales bacterium
CAAGCTGCTATCGTTGTAGTAGGTAATCTTGGTCTCTTCGGTGCCCCAATATACGTCGGGGGTGTAGAGCATATCAACAGTCACGTTGCTGAAGTAGTACTTCAAACCAACGTGGGGATTGATAAAGTTTGCCTCGGGATAAGTTGCCTTGCAAAGCTCGTGGAAAGCTTCCTCGCCTGCCTTGCCGCCGCCGATAGCCGCGATATCCTCATTAACGGGAAGTTGATAGAGGAAGTTTACAACGTCAACCTTATCGCTGTAAAGAGGAGCAAAGTTGTGGAATACGCCGTTGTGGTCACCGTGACCGTGGGTAAAGAACCAAGCTTCAACAATAAACTCGCCGTTCTCGTTCTTGGCAATGTCAAGGGATTCGAGAGCGAGGTAGAGGTTATCTGCATTGGTATCGTAGTACCAACCGCCGTCAACGATCATTGCGCGGCCGTTGGAAAGCTTAAAGATGTAGCAAAGACCAATGTTGGGGTTATTCTCGGTGCTGGCAACGTTGCCGGAAACGGGAACGTCAACACCAAGCTGTACCAAAACGATCTCGCCCGTACCTGTCTCCTCGTTGGGAGAAAGAGGATCGTTGGCACTCTCTTTAATGGTATCACGGATCAAGCGCATGTCGCCCGATTCGGGGAACCAATACAGAACGATGCGAGAGGTGCCCTTGGTGAGCATAACGGTTTGGAACTTTGCGCCCTCGATCATATCCACATCAAGGAGCGTGTAGCCATCTGCCTTGAATTGATCTACAAAGAGGTTGATATCCCAAACGTTGCTGTAGAGCTCAAGATCGGAGTCAAAGGTGCTCTCAAAGGAATCCATGTGCAGGGGCTCTCCAAGCCAATCGCGGAGCTTTTCGTTTCTTTCTACACTCACCTCACCGTTTGCAAAGGAGAATACCGTTACCATGGGAGCGGTCTCGCTCGATGCAATATAGGTGATGAGTCCCTTGCCGTTATCAAGGATATTAATACCGTTATAGCCAAGGTAAGTCTGGTGAGTATTGGTGCCTGCGGCAACTGCGTCAACGAATGCCTGATAGTTTTCTCCACTCAAGCCGCCAAATGCCTTGTCATCCTTGTTCATAAAGTAGGAGATTCCACAGTTGGCATTACCCCAGAACACGATAACCGTTGAGCGGCCGTTGCGCGAATCGTAAGGATTGCGGTCACCCATGGGAAGTACTGCGTACTTTGCGCCGGTTACGTCGTATACCTTTTTGATGTACGTCCAGCCGTGTTCAGCATAGTTGCCGGTGCCGTCCTCTTTGTTTTGCGTGGTAAGACCGTGGTGAGGAACCTGGAACATATCGCAAGCAAATGCGGTGGGCTCGTAGTGGTTCCACATCTCTCTAAATGCAGATTCACCCGCGTCACCTGTGGAAAGGAAGGATACACCGCCGCCGTTTACCTTGTAAACGATGCTGGTGCTGTTGTAATACGTAATCTTGCTTTCGGGCGACCAAACGAGGTCGGGGGTGTAGAGCATATCAAGGGTTGCATTACCGAAGAAATACTGAACGCCTGCGCGAGGAATGAGATGCGTGGAGGTGGGGAATGCATCGCGGCACGCCTCGTGGAATTTCTTCTCATAGGTTGCGCTTGTAGCAGAAAGCTCGGGGGTGCTGGGAAGATTGTAAATGAAGTATTCAACGTCCACCTTATCAGCGTACTTTTGACCGAATGTGGTGATGATGCCCATGTGGTCGCTATCGCCGTGTGAGAACGCCCACGCTGCAATCAGATATTGACCGTCCGCATTTCTGGAAACATTCAATTTGGCAAAGGTTCTAAAGAGATTTTGCGAGTTGCTTTCGTAATTAAATCCACCGTCAATAACGATTGCGCGTCCGTCGGAAAGCTTAATAACGTAGCACATACCGATCATCGGATTACCCGTGTCACCGGGGCCTCTCTCTACGCCAACCTGCGCCATCGTCAATTCTCCTGTGCCCGTTGCATCGTTTGCAACAAGAGCACTCAGTACGTTTTCATCGAGTTTTTCAAACAGGATGCGAACTTCATTTTGGGCGGGCTTCCAATAAAGAGTTACGAGCTCAAAGCCATTAGTGTAAACAAGGGTTTCAAATTTTGCACCTGCAACAGTTGTGATATCAATTGCTGTGAAGCCTCTTGTTGTAAACGCAGAAACAATAGCATCTTTGCTTGCCACGTTCTTAAGAACGACCTCTTGTGTGCCAAAGGTGCTCTCGAATATTGTAGCGTTTGCATCAAGAGATGCTACAACGTCGGTTGCGGTAAAATCGGGGAGCTTGAGCCAATCGTCGAGCGCTTCGTTCTTTTTGACGGTTACTTTGCCCTTGGAGAACTCAAACTCGGTTGCCATTTCGGTAAAGTCGGTGGCGGCGATGTAAGTCGTAATGCCATCACCGTTATCAATCATATTGATGCCGTTGTAGCCGTGCAGAGATTTCAGACCCGGGAAGCCTGCCTCGGCTGCAAGATTTGTGCCAAACAGTACATCATGGACAAAACGGCTGTACAAGCCCTGATAAAAATAGCCGTTGGAGGTAGGAGCATCTCCCTTTTTTACGATGTAGGACATATTGCCGTTTTTGTTATAGGGATAATCGAAAAGGATTGCCCAACGGCCGTTGCCGCTATCGAGGCTGTCACCAATGCGCGTGCCAAGAGGCAGAGCCGCGATGGATGCGCCTGTGGAAACGTAAATGTTGCGAATGTTGTCCCAAGCGTGGCTGCCATCATTACCCGTGGTCATACCGTGGTGCGCGATTTGCAGAATGCCGCTTTGGTAAGCGCGCGCTTCAAAGAGCTGCCAGCTACGGGTCGCTGCAATCTCACCTGCGTCACCCATGCAGAGGAAGCCCGTGCCGCCGCCGAGAACGTTGAATATCAAGCTGCTATCGTTGTAGTAGGTAATCTTGGTCTCTTCGGTGCCCCAATATACGTCGGGGGTGTAGAGCATATCAACAGTCACGTTGCTGAAGTAGTACTTCAAACCAACGTGGGGATTGATAAAGTTTGCCTCGGGATA
>JAZRKS010000305.1:0-4226 GCA_045646445.1 Eubacteriales bacterium
AGTATCAATAAGCGAAAACACATCTTTTTCATCATTTCCCTCCGGAAAATTTGATAAAAGCAAAAAGCTCTTTCACTATAATAAACGGATTTTGTGTTTTGAACATCACACAAAATCACAAATTTTAGTTGTTTTAGGTGAATTTATTATAGCACGAATAAGCTCTTGTTGTCAATGATTTTTAACTTTTGCAAAAAAATAAAACTTTTTTTCAAAAAGGACTTGACAAAAGAAAGCAAATGAGGTATAATATCAAAGTACGAAAAAACGTATATGTGCCTTTAGCTCAGCCGGATAGAGTGTTTGGCTACGAACCAAAAGGTCGGGGGTTCGAGTCCCTCAAGGCACGCCAAAAAAAAAGATGATACCCAAAAGGGTATCCGCTTTTTGTTTTTCGTCTCTTTATGCTTGAACCCCCGATGGATTTTCGCAAACGAAAATCCATCATAACGTGCGCACCGTGTCTTGGGCATTTCACTGCATAAACCGCACGTTTGGGTTCAGAGTCCCTCAAGGGATACCCAACAGGGTATCCGCTTTTTGTTTCCCGTATCTTTATAACGCAGAACCCCGCAAATTTTCGATTGCGAAAATTTGTTATAACGTGCGCTCCGTAGTAAACGCATACCGCGGCATTTTACGCACGTTTGGGTTCTGAGTCCCTCAAGGCAGCGATACCCATCGGATATCATCCTCTTTTGTTTTTCGTTACCTTTGGGTTCTAAGTCCTCAATATAAAAAAATAAAAAAGTACGTACATCAAAAAGGCGCACACTGCCGCCTGCATAAGTTTTGCCGCAAAATAAGGGCGGAGGGAGATATTGTGTCCGTCACAAAGCGTTAGCATTTGACAGTGAATCGAGAGCCCCGACCATCCCACCGCCGCGCCTGTCAGGATAGCGGCAAGACGACGGTTTAGAAGTGTTGCCGAAGCACTCACGCCACCCGAAAGCTCGAGCAGAACCGAGAGGATGGCGTGGGTGCTTTCCTTTGCTCCAAATCGCCCGAGAATGAGCCCAATCGCCCCCGAGAGGGTAGAAAAGAACACCACGTAGGCGCAAATGAGCAAGGTGTTCATCGTGGCATTTTTGATGGCATGTGGGAGCATTCCCGCGTCAAACCGAATGGGTAAAAGTGGCAACGCAACGACTTTCTCTGTTTCTGCTTTTCTCCGTTTTTGCACCACGTATAATAGAAATCCGCTTAAAAGTGCCGCCAAAATGGCAGAGAAATAGAGGAGAACGCCAAATTTTGCATCTTTCCAAAGGGCAGTTCCAACAGTACTGATGAGAAATGCCGAAGATGGAATGGACGAGCAAGCCAACACGCGTTCACACTCTGTGCGCGACATCGTTCCTCTCTCGTGCGCCAATAGCGCGCACTGTGCCCCTACGGGGAATCCGCAAACGAGCCCCAACACCAACGCACAACACCCTTTGCGTGAAAGCCCCAAAAGATTTCCAAGAGGGCGCGCCAGGGGAGCGGTCAACCACTCTCCCGCACCGCTTGCTACCAAAAGCTCCGAGAGCACCATAAAAGGGAAGAGCGAAGGCACGACCGCGCGTGCACAAAGCTGCAGACCTTCCCGCATACAGTTCGTAGCAACGTCCGCTCGTCGCAAGAGCAAGAAAAAGTTGAACAGTAATAAAAACACGAGGCAGAGCGAGCCCCAATGTGGGCGTTCTGCCTTTTTTGTGTGTGCCTGATGCGCTGTCATTTTGCCCCTCCGTGTTGCATAAAATGAGTGTTGATATACCTTACGCGCACGTCTTTTGTTTTATTCCGCGCGATGGGATAGGAGGGAGAAAGATGGATAAACATCAACAACGTAGTGCAAAAAACGGCAAAAAAGCACATTTTTCTTTGCGTGATAACGACCTTTTTTGCACCGAGAGTGTCCTTTTGCGAGGCGAGGGCAGTGCGGTGCTTTATGGCTGTGGGCGCATTCTGTTTTATGGGCGCGAGCGCATCTGCTTTTCTATGGGGCGACGTTCCGTTTCCGTGTTTGGTGAGGCGCTTTGTTGCACGGTCTTCTCGCCCTCGGGCGTGACCGTTGAGGGTAAGATTGCGGGCGTCTGTTATTGTGATACAGATTGTGGCGGTTCTTGTCCCAAGGTGGCTCGAAAGGAGGGAGAGGCGTGAGCGTTGCTTTGTTTTTGCGTGGGAACTGCACCGTTGCTATTCCTGCTCCTCATCGTACAGCGGCAATGAATTTGTGCATGCAAATGGGCTTACAGTATAGCGATTTTCGGTGGTGCGAGGATGGCAGTGTCCGCTTTTGTTGCACCGCCTCATCGGCGCGGCGCTTTCTTGCCGCTTGCCAAAGGCGAGACGTTGAAGCCGAAATTGTCGCCCACCGTGGACTTCCGCGTTTTCTCTCGCAAGTCAGTCAGCGTGCAGGGCTTGTGGCAGGCACGGTTTTGGCGCTTGCGCTGATTGTTTTGTCGGGGTTGTTTGTTTGGGATGTGCAGGTCAGCGGCAACGTCTCCTTAACCGAGGGCGAGGTGCTTGAGGAACTGCGCGCATGCGGCTTTGGCGTGGGGAGTTATCTGCCGACATTACGTGTTCGTGAGATAGAAAACCGCGTTCTGATGGCATCTGAGCATATCGGGTGGCTCTCTATCAACACCGAGGGAACTGTGGCACGTGTGCAGATTATCGAACACATTGTGGGAGAGGACGAGGGCGACAGTAACCCCTCGGGAAAACGACCTGCCAACCTTGTTGCCACAAGGGATGGGCAAATTGAATACCTCGAGCTTTACCGCGGCAATGCCATTGCTACAACAGGGCAGGCTGTCAAAGCGGGGGAGCTTTTGGTCAGCGGTCTTTACGATAGCCAAACGGGTAGCTTTCGCTACACGCGTGCCGCAGGACGCGTGATGGCACGAACCGAGCGTGTCATCAAGGTCGAAATTCCGCTCTCGTACGAGGAAAAAGTTTATGATGCCCCTGTTTTTCAAGAAATTGAGTTGCATTTTTTCAATTTTTCGCATAAAATTTTCAAAAATAGTGGAAATCTTGATGTATTATGTGATATAATAAAATATAATTCTAATTTAGGGCAACTCGGTAGCAACCGTCTTCCTATTTCTCTCTCTTACACAAAGATGCGTTCGTATCACACCGAGTGGCGCGAAAGAGGTGCCGAAGAGGCGTTGGCACTTTGCTACGAAGAACTCGCGCGGCAGCTATCTCTGCTTTCGGGCGAGGTACAGCTTTTGCAAAAGAGTATTGCCACCGAGGTGGGGGAGAACTCCGTTACCCTGACCTGTACCTTGACCTGCATTGAAAATATTGCAGAGGTGCAGGAGTTCGAAATTGTTCAGTAAGCATTGAAAGGGATTTAGCGTGAAAGTTTTACAATTAAGAAGCCAAAACGCACCTCTTTCACGCGCAAAATTCCCTAAAAATGGGGGTGCCCATTTTTGTCGCAAGCGACACGGGAATTTCACCATTATTTTGTGCTGCCGCACGGCGGCAGAATGGAGAACCTTATGAACCGAAAGATTATCCGTATGCAGCACACAGGTGCCACCGCCAAAATTTTTGGCAATTGCGATAGCAACGCGCACCGCATCGAAAAACAGTTTGGCGTTACCCTCCGCAACCGCGAAACAGAGGCAGGCGATTCGATCGTCATTGAGGGTGAGGACGAGGAAATGCTGAACGCCGCCGCCGACTGCGTGGCATATCTGCACGATCTCTCTGCCAAAACCGAGGTTATTGGCGAGCAATCTCTGCAGTACGCCATTGATATGATCGCAGGTGGGCAAACCAAGGAGCTTGCGGCTCTTGGCGATTCCTGCATTTGCGTCACCACGCGCGGCAAGCCCATCAAGGCAAAAACGGTCGGTCAGCAGCAATATATCGATTCTATTCGCAAAAATACAATCGTTCTCGGCGTTGGCCCTGCGGGCACGGGCAAAACCTTTTTGGCGGTTGCCATGGCGGTCAAGGCGTTGCGCGAAAAGCAGGTCACGCGTATCATTCTCACGCGCCCCGCGATCGAGGCAGGAGAAAAGCTCGGCTTTTTGCCCGGCGACCTGCAAAGCAAAATCGACCCCTATCTGCGCCCCCTTTACGACGCACTTTATGAAATGCTCGGCGCCGAGACCTATCAGCGCTTGCAAGAGAAAGGAACCATCGAAATTGCACCCTTGGCGTATATGAGAGGTCGCACGCTGGACGATTCCTTTATCATTCTCGATGAGGCGCAAAACGCT
>JAZRKS010000306.1:0-1701 GCA_045646445.1 Eubacteriales bacterium
AACCAAGCTACCAAGAAGGACATAATGTAGGACGTAGGACCTACGATTGCCGCAAAGATCAAGGTGTTCTTGCAGGCGATGATGAAGATATCGTCTGCAAAGAACAGGTTGATGTAGTTCTCCAGCCAAACAAAGTTAGGCCATTGGAGCATGTTAAAGTCCGTAAAACCAACTACAAAGGAGAGGATAACGGGACACAGGGTAAAGAGCGAGAAGATAACTACGTAAGGAAGAATCATAATGTAAGCAATCCAGTTGCGCTTCATTTCTCTCCAAGTATATTCCCAATAGGAAATATCTTTTCTTGCAACGGCTTTTTTTGCTGCTTTTGCTTTTGCCATTTTGTGTTATCCTCCTTCCTTAAGATTGGGGTACGGAAACTCTGTAGGATTCGTATGCGTTTGCAGTGTCGATCAGAGCTTCGGAAATAAAGTAAAGCAATTCGTTTTCGCTAAGGGATGCGATCTTGTATCCGCCACTGCCGTCCTTAGCCTCGGGCAGGGTCTGCTTGTTTACATTTACATAATAAGAGGGAACGGTTTGCTTTTTGCCGCTGACCTTGGTGATCTCCTTGGTGGAGGAGCCATCGTACTTGGTAGCAAGCAGGTCGGCAAACATTTGGGAAGCGATCGTCAGGTTGTCAACGTTTTGGTTTACAATACCGTACATTGCCTGTCTGTAAATTTCGCTCTCCTTATTGATCAAGCCTCTTTCCTCAAGTACGTTGAGTGCTTCGCGGATTTGGCCGGATCTCTTTTCGGCAAGCGTGCTGCCAAGCTCAACGGTTTCAAGGTTGAACTCTTGACGCTTACGGGTAATTTCTGCATTGATGGTGTTAACGTAACGAAGGAGCTCGGTGGTGGGATCCTTGTCGTCGTTGTATGCTGCCAAGAATGCGAATTGTGTGTGACGGCCTACGTAGTAGAAGCCGGGCTAGTTTTCGATAGCCAAGAGGCTATCAAACTGCTTTTCAACCTCAACAAGCTCGTCAGAGGTCCAAGGCATGCTCTTGAGTGCCTCTCTGTTTGCGGTTGCGTGCTTTGCAGATTCACCCATAATAGCAACCATTTCGTTTGCGTAGGTGGTTTGTGCTTCGGCACCGGTGTACCACTTCATGTAATCCCAAGCATCCTCAACGTGCTTAGCGCCGCTAACCATAACCAATGCGGAAGAACCGGAAAGAATATGGTTATCAATGGTGCCGTCTGCCTTGAGCGTACCGGGAACGGGAACGAAGGTCCAGCAACCGTCAAGCTCGGTAGCAAATACCTTGAGCTGGTTGTAAAGGCCGGTGTAACCGGAAATCAGAATGGGCATTTCACCGGTTCTGAAACGGTTTGCGCCACTGTAGTCGTAGGGGAAGGAGTATTGTGTAAACATGTTACACATCTTGTTGAATGCGAAGAGAGCAACTTCGGAGTCGAGGTTGATTCTCATACCCTCGTCTGCCCAAATGCTACCGCCGCTTTGATAGAGGAAGGGCATGTAGTCTGCACCAACACCGATTTCCATGTTGTTGGATTGAAGCTTAGACTGTGCCACGTAAAGGTCATCCCAGGTCTTGGGAATTTCGATTTCCAGCTCGTTCAGAATATCCAAACGCAGGAACATCATAGAGAAGGACTGCGACTCGGGCAAGCCGAAGGTCTGCCACTCGTCATAATCTTTCGCGTCGGTATCGGCATCGGGAATTCGGAATAC
>JAZRKS010000307.1:0-7142 GCA_045646445.1 Eubacteriales bacterium
AGATTTTATGAATTTGAATTGGAACATTAGAAAAACAGACTGTTTATCAAAGAAATCGCCCCATAAAAGGAGCGATTTCTTTGTAGTATGGTTTGTTGGTACCTATTCTTAAACTTATATTTGTTCCCGTTAAGAGATGAGTTTAAGAAAGCGTGGTTTGTTAAAACACTCCCGTTAAGAAAAGAGTTTAACCGTTAAGAGAAGAGTTTAACAAAAACAATTACTTTTTCTGTGCCTCAAGCTCACGGCGGCGGCGCATCATTTCCTTCATACGGAGTTCGGTATTGAGGATCTTTTTGCGCAGACGGATGGACTTGGGCGTAACCTCGATGAGGTCATCATCGGTGATATATTCGATGGCTTCTTCCAAGGTAAAGATCTTGGCAGGAGTGAGCAAAAGCTTTTCGTCCGCACCTGCGGAACGGATAGCGGTAAGCTGCTTCTTTTTGCAGGGGTTGACAGCGATATCATCGTTTTTGGGGTTTTCACCAACAATCATACCCTCGTAAACCTGCGTTTGAGGACCAACAAAGAGTTGTCCACGCTCTTGGGTGTTGTACAGACCGTAACGGGTGGTTTCGCCCGCCTCGGATGCAATGAGAGAGCCGGTAAACTTCATGGCAACCTCTCCGCGGTAAGGTGCGTAACCGTCGAAGATGGTGTTGATAACACCCTCACCGTGGGTAGCGGTCAAGAACTCGGAGCGGTAGCCGAACAAGCAACGGGAAGGAATAGAATATTCCACACGTGTGCGGCTTCCAACAGGATTCATAGAAAGCAGGTCGCCCTTGCGTTGGGAAAGCTTTTCAACAACAACACCAACGTAATCCATGGGAACATCAAGAGTAACGCGCTCCATCGGCTCGCACTTTTGACCGTCAATCTCTTTGTAAAGCACACGGGGGTTGGAGCAAGCAAGCTCAAAGCCCTCGCGGCGCATGGTTTCAAGAAGGATGGAAAGATGCATTTCACCTCTGCCCGCAACGCGGAACTCGTCGGTGGTGTCACCGTCGGAAACACGCAGGGAAACGTCCTTGAGCAGCTCGCGATAGAGTCTGTCGCGAAGCTGACGCGAGGTAACGAATTTACCTTCCTTACCTGCCAAGGGGCTGTTGTTGACCATAAAGGTCATTTCCATGGTGGGCTCGGAGACCTTAACGAACTCAAGGGGCTCGGGCTTGGCAACGGTGGTCAGCGTATCACCAATGGTGATGTCGCCCGCACCGGAGAAGCATACGATGTCACCAACGGTAGCTCTCTCAACGGGTTGACGAACAAGACCGTCGATTTGGTAAAGAGAAACAACCTTGGTCTTTTTAATGGCACCGGGGGTGTGATAGTTGCAGATAGCAACCTCTTGACCAACGCGAATGTTGCCTCTCTCAATGCGACCGATACCGATACGTCCAACGTAATCGTTGTAGTCGATAGAGGAAACGAGCAGCTGAAGGTCGCCCGTTTCGTCGCCTTCGGGAGCAGGCATATAGTTCACGATTTTTTCAAACAAGGGAGTGAGGTCAACGCCCTCCTCGAGAGGATCTTCGGTAGCAGTGCCTGCACGACCCGAGCAGTACATCATGGGGCTGTCGAGCTGATCGTCGTTTGCGCCAAGGTCCATAAGGAGCTCCAAGATCTCGTCCTCAACCTCGCCGAGGCGTGCGTCGGGCTTGTCGATCTTGTTGATGCAAACAATAACGCGGTGGTTGAGCTCAAGTGCCTTTTGCAGAACAAAACGTGTTTGGGGCATGGGTCCCTCGGCAGCGTCAACGAGCAGGATAACACCGTTTACCATTTTGAGGATACGCTCAACCTCGCCACCAAAGTCGGCGTGGCCGGGGGTATCGATGATGTTGATTTTGATATCCTTGTAGTGAACGGCGGTGTTCTTTGCCAAAATGGTAATGCCGCGCTCTTTTTCAAGGTCGCCGGAGTCCATTACACGGGTAACGGTCTCTTGGTTCTCGCGGTAGATGCCGCCCTGCTTCAAGAGTCCGTCAACGAGCGTGGTTTTACCGTGGTCAACGTGCGCGATGATTGCTACATTTCTCAAATCTTCTCTAATCATTTTTGTACTCTCCATATTCGTCCAAAAATTTATTCAAAACTAACCAAATATATATTATACCACAAAAATCGCCCTTTGAAAACCCCCATTCCACACATTTTTTGAAAAAATATGACAGTTTGTTTTGTAGGAGTTGACAAAAAGGGAAAAAAAAGAATTCGCAAGGTAGGGGCGAAGAGATTGTTTGCAATCTCGTGGCGGCTTGCCGCCTTCCGTTAGGTCGCCTCTTTTGTTTGCATTTGATTTTTCGCTTTTTTCGGGAGGAGCAAGCCCCTCCCCTACCGGCTGACGGTTAGACACAGAAAAGGCAAAAAACAAATGTATTGAGATTTTGTTACGGCTCAAATTTTCCACAGAGTGTTAAACTCGTGGTAGGGGAGGGGCTTGCTCCTCCCGAAAACAAACGATTATTGGTTATAAAGGCGGGCGACCAAGGTCGCCCCTACTTTGCAACAAAAAAGCCCGAGGATTTTGTCCTCGGGCGGGTTGTTATTTGGTGATTGCTTTTTCGAGAAGCTCGGCTATTTTGTCGGTAACATAGGTAAGAGCGGCTGCCGTATCTTCCGAATCCATTTCGTTGCTTTCAATAAAGGCCATATTGTTATCAAATGCAGTTTTGATCAATTCGACCTTCTTGGCTTTTTGAATATCCGCGTACATTCTCTCGTACATTTCGAGCATTTTCAAAAGAGTTAGCTCTCTTGTTTTGAATACATCACAAACCTCAGCCACTTGTTCATAGCGCGCTTCATTTTCTTCCTCACCAATCGAGGTGATCGCATCGCTTAAACGATGTAATGAAGTGTAACTGTTTTCGGTAAGCTGGTTTTGTAGTAAGGTAATCTGCTCGAAAATTTGTTGTTCGGTAATTTCGGTTGCCTTCTGTTCGGGCTTGTTATTTGTATTGTTAGACATTTTTTCTTCCTCCAAAATTTTATCCGGAGGACACGCAAGGCATATTTTGTTTTCGTCTACGAAGCGTGCCCTGCCGTTTTTTACAAGACCTTTTGCCCGTTTTGGGTAGGTCGCCTCATATTCATTTCCTTGCTCATCTACTACAATAATGTTTTTTTCGATGGGTGTCACCCCCTTATAGTGATATGCAATTATTTTGTGATGCCGTTTTTTGTTATGGGTGCCGTCCCCACTCACATGTTCATTATAGCATATTATGGGAACGGTGTCAAGAGTTTTTTATTCACAATATTCTTTGATTTTCGGGAGGAGCAAGCCCCTCCCCTACCGGTTGACGGTTAGACACAAGAAAGTGCAAAACATTTTTTTGAAATCTTCTCTCCCCCTTAAATTCTCCATAGAACATTCAATTTCTTGGTAGGGGAGGGGCTTGCTCCTCCCGAAAAAAACGAAAAATGAAATGCAAATAAAAGCGGGCGACCTGATGGAAGGCGGCAAGCCGCCACGAGATTGCAAGCAATCTCTCCGCCCCTACCCTGCAACAAAAAAAGCCCGAGGATTTTGTCCTCGGGCGGGTGGTTATTTGGTGATTGCTTATTGAATAAACATCGCATCGCCAAAGCTGAAGAAACGATACTTTTCCTCTACCGCGGTGTGGTACGCCTCCATCACGCGCTCCTTGTTGTAAAACGCGGAGACGAGCATGAGGAGAGTGCTCTCGGGCAGGTGGAAGTTGGTGATGAGTGCGTCCACTGCCTTGAATTTGTAGCCCGGGTAGATGAAAATGCCGGTGTCACCGCTCATTGCGGGAATGGTGCCGTCCTCGCGTGCCACGCTCTCGATAGTGCGGCAAGAGGTGGTGCCCACGCAAATGAGACGTCCGCCTGCGGCTTTGCATTCGTTAATGACCTTGGCGCTCTGTTCGGGAACCGAGAAAAATTCGGTGTGCATGACGTGGTCGGTGATGTTTTCTTCCTTAACAGGGCGGAAGGTTCCGAGGCCTACGTGCAGCATTACGGGTGCGATTTTGATGCCCTTTTCGCGGATACGTGTCAAGAGTTCGGGGGTGAAATGCAATCCCGCGGTGGGAGCCGCCGCCGAGCCCTCTTCGCGTGCATAAACCGTTTGATAGCGGCTATTGTCCGCAAGTCGCTCGGTGATGTAAGGCGGCAGGGGCATCAAACCAACAACGCTGAGCACATCATAAATGTTGGCGTATTTTTCTTTGTCATAGGTGAAATGAATGAGACGGTTGCCTTCCTCAACGATGTCTTTGACCTCGGCGTGGAGCAGCCCTTCGCCGAACACGAGCTTCATGCCAATGCGCGCGCGCTTGCCGGGCTTAACCAAGCATTCCCAAGTATCCAACTCGTGTTGACGGAGCAAAAGCAACTCGATGAGTGCCTCTTCTCTGCCCTCAACGTGTCCGTACACGCGTGCGGGAATGACCTTGGAATCGTTGATAACCAACACGTCGCCCTCGCGCAAATAGTCGAGGATATCGTAAAAATGGCGATGCGTGATGCTTTCTGCATCTCTGTCAAGCACCATCAGGCGCGAGGTGTCGCGCTGTTCCATCGGATGCTGTGCGATGAGCTCCTCGGGCAAATCATAATAAAAATCTGCCGTGCGCAGGTTGGTCTCGGGCAACGAATTTTTGATAGCGTCTCTCATAAAATCTCAAAAAATCCTTCTGTTCAAATTGGCAAAGCAGACGACAACTCATATACTGTACTATCCGCTTTTTTCTTTAACGCTATTATTATACATCAAAATGAAATGTTTTGCAACTGTTTTGGGGATTTTTTTGCGGGGGAAACCTTTTTCCTCTCACAGTCAACAATTCTCTTAGCGGATAGGGTTGGCGGTCCCTAGCCGCTCGCGGCAGCAAAAGTGAGCCTTGGGCTCGCGCCGACTGTCTGTTTGCTAACTAACGAGTCTGTTTGGGCAATTTTGTTAGGAAAGTTTTTGGAGAGGGTGTGGGAGAACCCTTTTTGTCAAAAAGGTTCTCGCGCAAAACCTCTTCGCAAACTAACTTGAAAGGAGACTTCCTTCATGAGCATTGAAAAACAAACCATATTCAAGGGTGTCGCCACCGCGTTGATTACTCCCTTTTACAAGGGCGAGATTGATTACGAAGCCCTGCAAAATCTGATAGAAATGCAAATTGAAGCAGGCGTTGGGGCGATTCTTTTGGCAGGCACAACGGGGGAAAGCCCAACGCTGTCTGTCCGTGAGCACGCCGACCTTGTTTCCTTTGCCGCACGGCAAATTGAGGGACGTCTGCCGCTCCTCTCGGGATGCGGTTCCAATTCCACCGCGCACGCGTGTGAATTGGCGGCGGCAGTTGCAGAGAGTGGTGCAGATGCCCTTTTGGCGGTCACGCCCTACTACAACCGCACCAACGACCGCGGCATTGTGGCGCACTATCACGCAATAGCGGATGCCACCGAAAAACCGCTCATTCTTTATAACGTCCCCGCAAGAACGGGGTTTTCGATGACCCTTGCTCACTACCGCGAGCTTGCCGAGCACCCGAACATCGTGGCGGTAAAAGAGGCCTCGCCAGACCTCTCGCTCCTCGGTTCCCTGTGCAGTGAATGCTCCGCAAAGCTTGACGTTTACACAGGAAACGACCACCACACCGTTTCGGCAATGCGCTTGGGGGCATCGGGGGTTATCTCGGTCTACTCCAATATCGCACCGCGCAAAATGACCGAGATTTGCCGCCTATGCGCCGCGGGAGATTGGCGGCTCGCCTATGCGCGCCAAAAACAGGTGCTGGCGCAAATGCAAGCGCTGTTTTGGGAGACCAATCCCATTCCCGTCAAGCACGTAATGACCGGGATGGGACTCTGCCGCGCGGAATACCGACTGCCCCTCTGCCCACCCTCAAGCGACACCGCACACCGCTTGGGCGAGCTGTTCGGTGTGTAAATTTCGTCATTTTTGCTCCTAAAAAAGTTCTTTTGTGTGCGATTTTTTGCAAAAAAGCCGTTGACAAATTGCATCAAGTGTATTATAATAATTGCATAGTAATGCGTTTTTAGCAAAAGCCGCCTCTTTTGGTAGCGAATGTTGCAGTATTTTTGCATCCGTCTTGCAAAAACGCAAAAAGGAGGAAAACCTATTATGAGCATTCAAAACGAATATTTGAAAAAAGTATTGGCTGACGTTATCGCCCGTAACCCCGGCGAGAGCGAGTTCCACCAAACCGTTAGCGAGGTTCTCGAATCCCTCGAGCCCGTTGTGGAGCAAAGCCCCATTTATATTGAGCGCGGCATCATTGATATGATGGTCGAGCCCGAAAGAATTATCAAGTTCCGCGTTCCGTGGGTAGATGACCAAGGCAAGGTTCAGGTCAACCGCGGTTTCCGCGTTCAGTTCAACGGTGCAATCGGTCCTTACAAGGGCGGCTTGCGTTTCCATCCTTCTGTTAACGAGAGCATTATTAAGTTCCTCGGCTTTGAGCAAACCTTTAAGAACTCCCTGACGGGTCTGCCTATGGGCGGCGGTAAGGGCGGCTCCGACTTTGACCCCAAGGGCAAGTCGGACGGAGAGGTTATGCGTTTTTGCCAGAGCTTTATGACCGAGCTGCAAAAATACATCGGCCCCGACACCGACGTTCCCGCAGGTGACATCGGCGTAGGCGCACGCGAAATCGGCTATCTGTTTGGTCAATACAAGAGACTGCGCGACGAGTTCACCGGCGTTTTGACCGGCAAGGGTCGCTCCTACGGCGGTTCTCTCATTCGCCCCGAAGCCACCGGCTTTGGTGCAGTTTACTACACCGCTGAAATGCTGAAGACCTACGGTGAAGAAATCAAAGGCAAGACCTTTGCAATCTCGGGCTTCGGTAACGTTGCTTGGGGTACCGTTATTAAGGTAAACGAGCTTGGCGGTAAGGTTGTTACCCTCTCCGGCCCCGACGGTTACGTTTACGATAAGGACGGTGTTTCTACCCAAGAAAAGATCGACTTCCTGCTTGAAATGCGCGCATCCTGCCGCAACCGCGTTGAGGACTATGCAGATAAGTTTGGTGTTCCCTTCTTCCCCGGTCAAAAGCCCTGGGGTGAAAAGGTTGACGTCATTATGCCCTGCGCTACACAGAACGAGGTCAACATTGACGACGCCAAGAAGATGGTTGCAAACGGACTCAAGT
>JAZRKS010000308.1:0-11547 GCA_045646445.1 Eubacteriales bacterium
TGAAAAAGAAAAAGTAAGGAATGTTTTTATGAAACTCATACTTGACGGAAATATCAATTCATACTATATACAAACTCTTTGTATGATCTTTTTCCCCGGCGAAAAATTTGGTGTGGCAGAGCAGCTTGACCCAAACTCTCCCGAGCTTTACGTTCGCCTTTGCGAGCACGATGACGGTGTTGAGACCTATGCCCACATTACCGTGGATGGAAAGACTGCATCCTGCGAAAAGTATTACACCTACTCTGCCGATTACGGTAAGGATAAGACTGTAAAGCTTGCGTGCGGTGCCGTTGTGATTGCCGTTTGTGGCGAAATTATGGGCTACCGTCCTGCATGGGGAATGCTGACCGGTGTGCGCCCTTCAAAGGTTGCAACTGAGCTTTTGCAGGTAGGCATCAGCAAAACGCGTGTTAAGAAGATTCTCACAAACGAATATTTTGTTATTCCCAAAAAAGCGGCTCTTGCTACCGAGGTAGCGCTCAATGAGCAAAAGCTCATCGGCAAACCCTCGCCCAAGGATTGCAGCGTTTATATCTCCATTCCGTTCTGTCCGACCAGATGCTCCTATTGCTCGTTTGTTTCCTATACTTCGCCCAAGCTTCTGCAGCTAATTCCGGAGTATTTAGAGCATCTTCTTTTGGATATGGAGTATACATTCAAGAAGATTAAAGAACTCGGCTTACGCATTGCTACCGTTTACATTGGCGGTGGAACGCCTACCATTCTCACGGCCGACCAGTTGCGCGTTTTGCTTTCCAAAATTGCAGAGCTGACTGATGTGAGTGCTCTTGAGGAATATACTCTCGAATCGGGACGCCCGGATACCATCACTGCTGAAAAAATGGCTGTCGCAAAAGAATACGGTGTAACACGCGTATGTGTAAATCCGCAGTCTATGAGTGACGTGGTGCTCCAAAATATCGGTCGTACTCACACCGCGGAGGACTTTTTGCGCGCCTATGATATTGCCAAGACCTCGGGTATTGCCAATATCAACACAGACCTCATCGTTGGCTTGCCAGGGGATAATTTTAAAACCTTTTCGGCAACCTTTGATAAAATTCTTTCTCTCCGTCCCGAAAACATTACCGTACATACCTTCTGCATTAAAAAAGCGGCAGAGATTTTGCGCCAGGGCAACAACGTTTATTCCTTGCGCGGTGGAGATGCCGGTAAGTGTGTAGACTATTCACAGCTCAAGGCACAGGAAGAAAACTATCTGCCCTACTATATGTATCGTCAAAAGAACACAGTTGGCAACCTTGAAAACGTAGGTTTCTCACTTGAGGGCTGCGAAGGTCGTTACAACGTCTACATGATGGAAGAAGTACATTCCATCTTTGCACTTGGTGCAGGTGCAGTTTCCAAAATGGTAGATTATCGCCCTAAGCAAGGCGGAAAACCCGTTATCGAAAGGCTGTTTTATCCCAAGTATCCTTACGAGTATTTACGTGACCAAAGCACGCAAGATAAGATGCTGGCGATGGAAGAATTCTACACTCGTCGCGGACTTTTGGATGATTAAAACAAGGAATTGATCAAATGAAAACAATTATCAAAAACGCAACACTGCTTGCTGAAACCGGCTACGGTGAGGGGAAGTGGAACGTTGCCATTGAAAATAAACGAATTGTAAGCATTACCAAAGAAATGCCCGATACCACGGGTGCTGAGGTGGTAGATGCAAAAGGGAATTTGCTCATTCCCGGTTTTTATAATGCACATACCCACGCTGCAATGACGCTCTTTCGTGGCTATGGAGAGGATTTGCCTTTGCAGCGTTGGCTCGAAGAACGCATCTTTCCTGCAGAGGACCGTCTCAACTATGAGAACGTGACCGTTGCCACACGACTTGCCATTGCCGAAATGCTCAAGGGAGGTATCGTATCCTTCTCGGATATGTATATGTTTGAGGATGCCGTTGCTGAGGTTGTTCTCGAAACGGGAATGAAAGCAAATCTTTCCCGCGCACTCGTTTCTTTCTCTCCCGATGCCAATATTGCTACCGACAATCGCTTTGCAGAGGCAAAGGCATTGGTCGAAAAGTATCAAAATGCTGATGACGAGCGTGTAAAGGTCGATTTTTCTCTGCATGCAGAATATACCAATCTGCCGCACTACATCGCGCAGGTGGGCGATTATACCGCCGCAAACAATTTGCGCATGCATTTGCATGTATCCGAAACCGAAAAGGAACACAACGAATGCATTGCACGCCATGGTAAAACTCCCACAAAGCTCTTTTATGACCTTGGTGCTCTCAACACTCCTACACTTGCCGCACATTGCGTATGGGTAAGTGACGAGGATATTGCCATCATGGCAGAAAAAGGCGTGAGTGCCGTGCACAACCCCATCAGCAATCTCAAGCTCGGCAGTGGCGTTATGCCGTTGAATAAAATGTTGAATGCCGGCGTGAACGTTTGCTTCGGTACCGACGGTGTTGCATCCAACAACCGTTTGGACGTTCTTCGCGAGATGCAAACGGCGGCAATTCTGCACAAGGGTGTGTTGCTCAATCCCACCGCAACCACCGCTTCGCAAATGCCCAAGATTGCCACCCGCAACGGCGCCTTGGCACAAGGGCGTGAGGATTGCGGCGAGATTCGCATCGGTGCACGTGCAGATTTGGTTCTTATCGACCGCACCTCTGTTCACAATATCCCTTGCTTTGACGATTACGCAATGCTTTGCTACAGTGCAGAGCGTAGTGACGTCCTGTTGACGATGGTCGATGGACGCATACTTTACCAAAACGGAACGTATACTCTTATTGATGAAGAACGCTTGCGTTACGATGCACAAAAGGTGTTCGATCATTACTTTGATTAACCGTGGGGTAAAGAAAAATGCATACAAAGCCGAACGCAACCAAAAAAGTCTTTTTCTCGGGAGTTTTGCTCCTAACGCTTTCTACAATTTTGGTTAAGTTTGTCGGCTTGATCTATAAAATTCCCATGCTCTCGTATCTCGGATCCGAGGGCATGGGTTATTTTCATTCCGCTTATGAAATTTACGCGGTATTTTGCATCATTGCCACGGCAGGACTCCCCGTAGCCCTCTCGGTCCTTATTTCTGCCGCATTGGCAGAGGGAAAAGAAAGGGAAGCGGAGCGTATCTGGCAGGTATCCCTGATTTTGTTTGTCATCATCGGACTTTTTGGGAGTCTTTTGATGTGGGCTCTCTCTCGCCCGATTTGCCGACTGATTAAAAGTGAGGATGCACTCGGGTGTATCATTTCAATCGCACCAACACTCTTTTTTGTTTGTGTCTCCTCAGCCATCAGGGGTTACTTTCAAGGATATCAAAAAATGCTGCCAACCGCCGTTTCGCAGCTTTTGGAAGCACTTGGAAAGCTGGTGTTCGGCCTTTTGTTCGCGCATTTTGCACTCAAAAACGGAGCAAGCGTGCCCACACTTGCCGCGGCTGCAGGTTGGGGTGTGACAGCAGGAACGGTTCTTTCAACTCTTTATCTTGCTCTCGAAAGAATTCGGTTTCGCCAAAAAACAGATGGAAGTAGGGAAGTCGATGCACCGATTCGCGGGCACGCGGTTGAAAAGAAGCTGTTAAAAATCGCTTTGCCGATTACACTCGGTTCGTTTTTGATCAGTTTAACAAAGCTTGTGGATATGAGTATGATCTTGCGGCGTTTGCAAGCGATTGGATACACCTCAAGTGAGGCAAACGAGGCATACGGCAGTTACACAACCCTTGCTATCTCGGTATTTGCACTTTTGCCAACCTTGCTCAATTCCATCGCATTGCCACTCGTTCCAATTTTATCATCGGCAATTGCAGGCGGTGACAAGACCACAGAGCACAAAATGATAGAACTTTCATATCGCATCAACGCGCTCATTGCAATTCCTGCTTTTGTGGGCATTACTTTATTTGCACAGCCCATACTTTCCTTGTTGTTTGGTAGTCAGGTACAAGCGGTAGAGACTGCTGCACCGTTGCTTTCCATCTTGGGAATTTCTGTCTTCCTTTCGTGTATGATAACGGCTACAAATTCGGTTTTGCACGCGTATCGAGAGGTCAAAAAGCCCATTTATTCCACACTTGCGGGTGTAATTGTAAAAGGCGTTGCGGCATATTTTCTGATTGGCATTCCCTCAATCGGTCTTTGGGGCGCACCCATCAGCAGCTTTTTCTGTAATGCAGTTATCGTAATGATGAACATGCATTTTGTAAGCAGATTTTGCGATACGGTTGATATCAAATCTCTTTTTGTTTATCCAACGCTTTTGTCTTTGCTTGCCGTTGGAATTTCTTACGGTGAGCATCTCATTCTTTGCTATCGATTCGGGCAGAATGCGCTGACAACACTCATTCCTATGGCAACGGCGGCACTTTTGTATTTAGCGCTCGGGTGCTTGTTTGGATTGATTTCAAGTGAAGATATTTCCGCTTTGCCGATGGGCAAGAAAATTTGCTCTATTCTGTCAAAATTGCACCTTTTGTCGAAAAAGGAATTTGAAAAAACTTAAAAAAGGACTTGCAGAAGCACGAATAATATGGTAAAATAAAGATGTAAATTCTAACAAAAGGAAAAAGGCAATGAGACTTGATAAATTTTTGAAGGTTTCGCGCATCATCAAGCGTCGCACAGTGGCAAACGATGCGTGTGACGCCGAGCACGTAACCGTAAACGGCAGACGCGCAAAGGCGTCTTATGACGTCAAAGAGGGTGATATTTTGGAGATTACCTTCGGTCAAAGAACTCTGAAGGTGCGCGTGCTTGACGTAAAAGAGCACGTAGCCAAGGCGGATGCATCCGCTCTTTACGAGGTCATTCCCTAACACTCATATTTGCTTGGCTTTTTGCATATGTTTGTAACAAAACATTGCAAAGGAGCAAAATGAAATGAGCACGGAAAACAAGCAGCAGGAAGGGAAATTGCACGCACTTACTGTAAAAAACCGAAACGGTGCACAAATCGAAGGTGTTACCGATGTGATTCGGTTTGATGAAACCGAGGTTCTCTTAGAGACAGTATGCGGAACGCTCTCTATCGACGGTGAAGCGCTTTCTTTGAGTGAGTGGAACGCTGAGCGCGGCTTGGCAACCCTTGCAGGACGCATTGATGCGGTAACTTATTTTGATAAAAAGCAAGAAGACTCCAAAACGCACGGACTGTTTGGAAAGCTTTTAAAATAAGCAATGCAAATAGAACAGTCAACGCTTTTTTATTTGTTGTGCGCTTCTTTTCTTGCAGGGGTGCTTTTGGCACTTTTTTATGATTTTCTTTACATGACGCGTCTTTGGCTTTTGCCGCGTGACAAACGTTACACACTCACAGCTATTCAAAAGCTGAGAAAATCGCGCATCAAAAAGAAGTCTGCAAAAAAGCGAATCGGATTTCAAATCGCCCTCTTTTTTGGTGACGTTTTCTTTTGCATCATCGCCGCACTAACGCTTATCCTGTTGCTCTATTGGTTCAATGATGGGGCATTTCGCGCCGTCGCACCGCTGTGTATAGCATTTGGTTTCCTACTGTTTCGCGCGACCGCTTCAAAAGGCGTGCGCATAGTACTTCAGTGGCTTGCATTCGGCGTGGAGACTGCCCTGTATATGCTTTTGATGCCATTCAAACGTTTGTTTGCTTGGATGGCGAGGGCATACCGTAGGCAAGCGTTGAAGCAGCGGCAAAAACGTCTCTACAAACAGAGAAGAACGCACACCAAACAAGAAATAGAGCACATAGAAAGAGCCGCTCACCGGCTCATACCGAATTATACAAACGTAAAAATGCAGAAAGGAGAAGGACGTGCAAGAAAAAGCAAAAAAACAGTTTAGCTTAGGCCTTTTAATGCGTATATTTTTAGGATTGCTCGTTATCATCTCCGTCGGTATTTGTGCGCGCAGCATTATGCAATACAACGAGCTCAACCGAGAGGCCGAACAGCTTGAAGCCGCGCTCGTAGCGCTTAGCGAAATGCGTGCAGAGCTGATTGAGGATCTCGGCTCAGCCGACGAACTCAAACGTGTTTTGGCGGACTATAAAGCGTATAATGAACTGATAAATGCGGGAACGGCAACCTCTGAAGCTTTGGAAGAATACAAGGCCCAACTTGACCGCATTCGTGAAATACTGAACTCCTCCAAAAATAGGGATTACATCGTGAAAATTGCAAAGGATGAGTTAAATCTCTATTTTGCAGACGAAGAAATTATTTATAACGATATCAATTGAGAGTGAATTACTATGGCAGAAAAGAAAAACGAAGGACATAAAATCATAGCACAAAATAAAAAGGCGTGGCACGAGTATTTTGTGGAAGAAAAATACGAGGCAGGCATTGCCTTGGCAGGAACTGAAGTCAAGAGTGTGCGTGCAGGAACGGTCAACCTAAAGGATTCCTATTGCTCGTTTGATAATGGGGAGATTTTCGCGCTGGGTATGCACATTAGCCCCTATGAGCACGGCAATATTTTTAACACAGACCCGATGCGTAAAAAGAAACTTTTGATGCATCGCCGCGAGATTATGAAGTTGCAGGGCTTGGTACAGCAAAAAGGGTATACCGTCATTCCTCTCTCTCTTTATTTCTCGGGCAGTCACGTTAAGGTAGAGCTTGGTCTTTGCCGCGGTAAAAAGCTTTACGATAAGCGCGAAAGCGATGCAAAACGCCAAGCAGACAGAGACATTGACAAGCACATGAAAGATCGCTCACATCAAGAATAAAAGAAACGGTATGGATCTTTAATCCGTACCGTTCTTTTTGTTGAAAAATTAAGTTGAGCTATCTACCAACACCTAATTGCAATTCGAGCATCGCACGCTGTGCACTGTATTCCTCAACGTCAAGATATACAACCGCGTCGCCCGATAGGTCAACGAGTATGACGCGGAAGCAATCGGTAAGACCTTTTTGTTCAAGGATTTTTTTCATTTGAGGAATTGTAACGACCTGCAAGGCGCGTATTTCCTCGTCGGTTTTCATTCTATTTGTGCCAACGGTGCCGCCGCATTTCCATTCGCCGTCGTCTTGCCAGCAGTAAATCTCGATGCCTTTCATCGGATCTTTGCTTATATCGGGCAATCCTGGATAGATAGGAATGGAACAAGCAGAGAGCGCAAATAAAGCGAGCATACATAACAGTAAGGCGATTATTTTCTTCATATCGTTATCCTCCTTCGTTTCAATTTCACCTAATTTTTTTAATGGTATAGAACTTATCCATTTTTCCATTACCTACATAAGTACAAATAATCCCCCGAGATCTTTCTGATGTCGGGGGATCGCTGCTACGCGCGTAGATCATCTTTTACTCAAAACGTCTTTTTCATAAGCTTTGACAATATCAAACCAACTTGCATCACCAACGGTGCCGGCTCGTGCACACAGCTCGTTCCAAACGTCACCAACAGGGTAGAGTTTGAGCTCTTCCTGCAACATCAAAAGTTCTGTAAAGGATTGGGTGTCTTGCAACTCTTTGAGACGATTGTGAGGCATTAAGAGAGCGGCAAGAAGCGACTTTTGCACCGAACGCATACCGATTACCCAAGCGGCAATGCGGTTGATGGAGGCATCAAAATAGTCGGTTGCCAAAATCACTCTGTCGAGTGCATCGTTGCGGACGACTTCTTTCATCATCTCCTGCGTTTCATCATCAAATCTCACAACATGGTCGGAGTCCCAACGCACACCGCGTGTGATGTGAAGAGCAATTTTGGGATTGAAGCAGAGCAGGGCAGAGATCTTATCGGAAACCACCTCGGTGGGGTGATAATGTCCGTTATCCATCAGGGGAACGATGCCGCGAGTTGTAGCATAAGAGAGTGCAAACTCTGCAGAGCCTGCAGTGTAGGATTCAAGACCGATGCCGAATACCTTGGATTCAAGCGTTACGTAAACGAGCTCCTTATCGTAACCGCAACCGAGAATTTGGTCAAGAGAATCCATAAAACGCATACGGGGACCGAGGCGGTCAGCGGGGATATCCTTAAAACCGTCGGGAATCCAAATATTCATCAAGCAAGGGAAGCCGGTCTCACGTGCAAAATATTCGGAAATGCGAATGCAAGCAATGCCGTGACGAATCCAAAACGCACGAATTTCCTCATTGGGATTGGTCAGCGTTCCGTTTTCAGCCAAAGGATGCGAGAAATAGGTGGGATTGAAATCCAAGCCGATTCCGCGTTCCTTTGCAAAAGCAACCCATTTTGCAAAATGTTCGGGCTTGATGGCATCGCGGTCGGCAATTTTGCCGTCCTCATAGATGCCGTAGCAAGCGTGCACGTTAACCTTGTGATTGCCGGGAATGAGGGAGAATGCCTTGTCGATGTCTTGCATCAGCTCCTCCGGAGTGCGAGCCGCTCCGGGGTAGTTACCGGTCGCTTGAATACCACCGGTCAGCTCACCGGAGTTTTCAAAGCCCTTAACGTCATCGCCTTGCCAGCAATGCATTGAAATGGGAATATTGAGCATCTTTTCGATAGCTGCTTCGGTATCAATGCCTATGGCGGCATAGCGTTCTTTTGCTATGTTGTAAAGCTCTTTTTGTGTCATGATTGGCTCCTTACTTCAGTGCAGGATTGTTGAGTGTGCTTGCGGGATCCTTGGCGCGTTCCTCTACGGTTTTGTAACCGGGGTGTTTGCCGGGAAGTCCAAATCTTGCGCGCAGATCCATTAATTCATACATCTTTTCTTCGGAGATCTCTTGAATTCTGCCAAGCTCAATAGCGTATTTCATAATCTTTGCGTTGAATTCAACCTCTTCCATGGTAAAGAAAGCACGCGTCAGGGTGTTGCCAACAGTGAGAGCACCGTGATTTTTGAGCATGAAGGCATCGTGCTCTTGAATATAGGGCATCAGCGAGTCGGGAATTTCCATTGTGGAAGGTGTGGCGTATTCGCAGGTGGGAACATCACCGATGGTGAGCACCGCTTCGGGAAGGATGTAACGGTCAAGCGGAATGCCTGCAACGGTAAATGCGGTAGCTACGGGCGGGTGCGCGTGCACGACAGCGTTTACGTCGGGGCGTTCACGAAATACGCGCAAATGCATCTTGATTTCGGAGGAGGGATTCAACTCACCTTCAATTTTATTTCCTTCCGCATCAATTTTGATGATCATTTCAGGAGTCAAAGAACCTTTCGAAACTCCTGTGGGGGTGCAATAAAATTCGTTGTCGTTCAATTTTACGGAGATATTACCATCGTTTGCCGCAACAAAGCCGTGCGCATACAAGCGATGTCCAACCTCACAAATTTCTTGTTTGATTTGTTCTGCTGTCATAGTCGTTCTCCTTGCTTGCAGTTTTTATCGACTAATATTATACAACATTTTCCCCAAAAAGTCAACAGAAAAGGAAATTTAAAGGTGCAAAAAACGCAAATTTAAACAAGCACTGATTTTGATAGTCACATTCACCAAAATATTTTGCTGAAATTTGGTAAAAATGCATCTTTAAAAAAAATAAAAAAAATGCTATAATTAAGTCACCATACTTTATTTAAAGAAAGGGGTTTTTCTTATGAAGAAAAAATTCGCACGCATTCTGGCAATGGCACTGATTGCTATGATGCTCATTCCTACCGTCGCTTCTCTTGTAGCAAGCGCAGAAGAAGCAGGAGAGACAACTGTTGTAATCAACAACCTGTACGATCCTGCAAAGGCTACAATAGACGCTATCCCCAGTGAAAGCAAGCTGAACGAAACAACCGCTAAGACCGGTGAGATGGCTTCTGCTCCTATTGAAATTACAAGAGGTCAAACCATCTACGTAGGTCCTTGTCCTCCTCCCACAGACGACAACGCCAAAAAGTTAGGTTGGGTAATGGCTTGGTATAAGAAAGATGGAACTTTTGCAGCAGGCAAAAAGTTCACCGAGCTTGGCACAAACGTTGTTGATACTTTTGATGACGGATCTGTTATCTATAAGATTATGGTAACCGGCAGTAACTACAAGTACGCTGCTTTGAGAACCTCTGCAAAATATCTTGATTATGTAGTTATGACTGTTAATGAGCCCTTTACAAAAGAAGATTACTTTGCATACGCTGATGCACAAGGTTGGGAGATTGAAAACGCCGGCCTGCGCCCGATTCCTCCGGATTTCGCTCCCGAAGCTCCCGAAGGTTTTGAAGGCATTTGGAATTTGTTCCCCAGAGTTGGCGAGCGCGATCCTTTCCTCCGTCAACATCAAAACAATGAGTACGTTACTTCCGATTTCATTCCCGTAGTTCCCGGTGATGTTATCACCATGGGCGCTGTAAGCTTTAGCGAAACACGCAGTGTTCTGTATGCTTACGACGCTGAATTTAATGAAATTAAGCAATATAAGAGAACAGACATTGGTATGGAGCTGGTTGACAACATCGGCTACAACTTCGGTATCTATTCTCATACCATTCCTCAAAAGAGCGACACCAACCCTGATGCAAAAGACGTAGCATACGTTAAAGTTTGCACGCACAGCGGTATTTACAATGACGGTGACATTCTGGTAACCAGAAACAAGCCTTTCAATGGCGAAGAACTCCGTGCTACTCTTGGTATCGCTGATCTTTCCGACGAAGCAAAGGCGCATCCTTTCTACGGCAAGAACGCACTCTTTGTAGGTGACTCCATCAGCTACGGTTCCTATGACACACCTCCTACATATAGCAACCCTTCTGCATCTTGGGCAAGACGTTTGGCTCTTGCTACCGGTTTGATTCCTACAAACGTTTCTTATCCCGGCGCAAGTGTTGGTAAAACCGGTCTTAGCAATGTTAGATGGGAATATGATCTTTTCAAGACTGCTCTGATGTCCAAAAAGAACTACGAACTGATCATTTTCCAAGGTGGCGTTAACGATGCACGTCAAAACGTTGCTGTTGGCACGGCAATGCCTGCAGACACCGACCGTAAGGTTCTTGTTGAAGAAGATCGCGTAGCAACCTTTGCAGGTGGCTTGCAGCTGATGTTCCACGATGCAAAGGCTCAATGGCCTGAAGCAGAGCTTTACTACGTTGCAAACTTCAAGCTTGTTGACGAGAGCGTAAAGGGCAAGAACATGGAAGATTACTTTGCACAGGCAAGAATTCTTTGTGCAGAGTACGGTGTTCACTACATCGACCTTTACAACGATGCTGAACTTTACGAAACCTTCGATTACACGAGCGAAGAGATCCTTCCTGACCTGATCCATCCTACGGCAGCATCCTACGATCTGTTGTTCCCGACCATTCTTCGTCTGTTTAACGCTACTCTCGAAAACGATGAAGAGGACAACGAGGGCAACGTTGAGCCCGAAGTAACCACTCCTGAGGTTACTACTCCCGCAACTCCTGATAACAACACCAATGACAATCAAGGTGGCAACACCGAAGAGCCCGATGGCGGTCTTAGCACCGGTGCTATCATTGGTATCGTTGCAGCTGCAGTAGCAGTAGCAGCAGGCGGCTTTGCTCTTTATTGGTTCGTTATCAAAAAGAAGAAATAATTCGTTTGCATTTCATATGTAAATAAAACAATTGAACGGCAAAACCTTCGGGTTTTGCCGTTCTTTCTATTAAAAAAGAGGGAAGTGAAGTCGGAGGCCAAGCGGT
>JAZRKS010000309.1:0-4967 GCA_045646445.1 Eubacteriales bacterium
GAGGAGGTACGGATATGGAACGTATCATGATAGTAATGGGCACACGGCCCGAGGCGATCAAACTTTGTCCATTGGTTCTCGAACTAAAAAAGCGCAAAAAACAAGAGGTTTTGGTCTGTTCAACAGGTCAGCACCGCAGTATGCTCGATAGCGTTTTGCGCGCGTTTGGCGTAAAGCCCGATTTCGATCTTGACGTTATGCGCACGGGTCAAACGCTTTCAAGTGTAACGGCGCGGATCCTCAAGGGGCTTGATGAAATTCTTGCCGCCGAGCGTCCCGACCTTGTTATCGTACAAGGAGATACCACCACCGCTTTGGCGGGGGCTGTTGCCGCTTTTCAAAGAAAGATCCCCATAGCCCACGTTGAGGCAGGACTGCGCACCTATCATATCGATTCCCCTTATCCCGAGGAGTTTCACCGCCAAACCATAGGTCTTATTGCCAAGTGGCATTTTGCTCCTACCGAAGAGGCGAAAGAAAATCTTTTGCGGGAAGGGAAGTCAAAAAGATCTGTATTTGTCACGGGAAATACCGTGGTCGATGCTCTGCGCTTTACGCTTGGCAAGGATTTTCACCGTCCAAGCTGGAACATTCCAACCGATTATCGCCTCGTTTTGTTTACTGCACACCGTAGGGAGAGCATGGGCGAGCAAATGAAGGGGATGTTTTCGGCACTCTCTCGCCTTGTTAATGAGTTCCCTGATGTCATAGCGGTTTGTCCCTTGCATCACAATCCGCAGGTGCGTGCCGCCGCCGAGGTGATTCGCGGACACGAACGCATTCGCATCATTGAGCCACCCGATATTTTATCCTTTCACCAGCTTCTCGCTCGCACCTATTTGGTGATTACGGATAGCGGTGGAATTCAAGAGGAAGCCGTAGCACTCGGCATTCCAACACTGGTTACAAGACACACGACCGAACGCGGCGAAGGCATTCGGGCAGGTGTTTTGCGCTTGGCGGGATGCAGTGAAGAGGGGATTTTCAACCTTGGCTGCGAGCTTCTCAAGCACAACTCAAAAGAATACAAAAAAATGAAATCACCTGCATCCGTTTACGGAAACGGCGATGCTTCAAAGAAGATCGCTGATATTTTGGAAAGAGTGATGTAGGTACGAAAGGACGTTAAAATGCAATATTTTAAGCACGAAATCAAGGTTGGGGAAAAGGCAGTTGAGCTGAGCTGCTATCTTCCCGATGCCGCACCGAGAACCTACTTTCCGGATAACAGACCCGCAATGATTGTTTTGCCCGGCGGCGGCTACGAAATGACCTATCCCGGCGAGGGAGAACCGATCGCATTGGATTATCTTGCACGCGGCTTTTGCGCATTCGTTTTGCATTACAGCGTATATCCCGCGCGTTTTCCGCAGGCTTTGGTAGAGGCTCTGCTTGCTATTCGCTTTGTGCGTGAGCACGCCAAGCAATACGGCATTGACCCTGCCAGAATTGTCATCAGCGGTTTTTCGGCAGGCGGACATTTGGCGGCTTGCACGGGTACACTTTGGAATCATGCTTGTCTTGATGAATATTTGGGAAGTGAGCGCGAGATCTATCGCCCCAGTGCAATGGTTTTGGCGTATCCCGTTATCAACCTCGCCTCTCACAAAGGCTCCTTCCTCAATCTTTTTTCAAAAAGGGAAGAGGAGCTGACCCCCGAGATACTGAACCTTCTCAATCTTGAAAACCAAGTGGGAAAGCAAACACCGCCTACCTTCCTTTGGCACACCACCTCCGATACCGTGGTGCCCGCCAAGGCTTCACTCGAGTTTGCCCTTGCTCTTGCCGAGCAAAAGATCCCTTACGAGATTCGCGTTTGGAGCGGCAGCAGACACGGAACGGGACTTGGCAATTACGTTACTGAGCCGCGGCAAGCACCGCTTGATGATCACGCTTGTGCCGCTTGGGTAAAGGATTCGGTCGAGTTCATCTTCCAAAACATCTAAAAATCTAAAATCCCTCTGCAAATGCACAATTTGCAAAGGGGTTTTTGTTTTAAATAAAAATATTGATAAAAAATTATCAGAACACCGATTTTTTTTGCAAAAACTATAGACATTTTTAATTTTATATAGTATAATAAGATGTCCAAATATGTGAACAGCGCAAAAAACGTTTCAAATCAACGGTTTTTGTGCCCATCGTTCCGACAGAAAATTTTTCAGGAGGTTTGAAATTATGAAAAAGAAATTGACCACGGTCGATTTTCACGGAACAAAAGAGCAGGAAGAAATGCTTCTTGCCGTTATCGAAAAGCATGCCGGTGAAAAGGGCGCTATGATGCCCATTCTCCAGGAAGCACAAGAGATCTACGGCTACCTGCCTTACGAAGTTCAAGAGATCATCGCCCTCAAGACCGGTGTATCTCTCGAAGAAATCTTCGGTATCGTTTCCTTCTACGCACAGTTTAAGCTCAACCCCGACGGTCAATATGCGATTGCAGTTTGCCTCGGTACCGCTTGCTACGTAAAGGGTTCCGGTGACATCATCAACGCAATTTCCGAAAAGCTTGGCGTTGCTATTGGCAGCACCTCTCCCGACGGAAAGTACTCCATCGAAGCAACCCGTTGCATCGGTGCTTGCGGTCTGGCTCCCGTTCTTACCGTTAACGGTGAGGTTTACGGCAGACTGACAGTTGACGACGTCGATTCTATTCTTGCAAAGTACAAATAATTTTACGTTTGAAAGGCCGGAGAAACGCTTATGAAAATTTCTCAAATTCAAGAACTCTTGAATGCCGAAGTGATTTGCGGTGGGGATCAACTCGATAAAGATGTCCACTCCGCTTGCGGTAGCGACATGATGAGTGACGTTCTCGCATATGTAAAAGACCAAGCAGTCCTTTTAACAGGACTTGTCAATCCGCAGGTTGTCAGAACTGCAGAAATGATGGATATGGTTTGCATCGTTTTTGTTCGCTCCAAGGCACCCACGCAGGAAATGGTCACCCTGGCACAAGAGCATGGCATGGTACTTTTGAAAACCAGCAAGAGAATGTATGAGGCATGCGGAAAGCTTTATGCCGCAGGTCTTGGCACAAAAGGAGCGAGCATATGAGTGAGGCAGTTCGTTTTCATTTTACGGTAGACGGCGATGATTTTACATCTGCAGGTCAAGCGTCGGTAAAGGTGAAAAAGAATTTGCGCGCGCTTGGCATCGCACCCGAAATTATTCGCAAGGTTTCAATCGCTATGTACGAGGGCGAAATCAACATGGTCATCCACGCCGGAGGCGGTGAGGCAGACGTTTTGATTTTTGAGGATCGCATTGAGATTCATCTCAACGATAATGGCCCCGGCATTGCCAACGTCGATCTTGCTATGCAAGAGGGATTTTCCACCGCTCCCGATAACATCCGTTCTCTCGGGTTTGGCGCGGGAATGGGACTTCCCAATATGAAGCGTTATTCCGACTCTATAGAAATTGATACAGCTCTCGGTAAGGGAACTAAAATTTTAATGACAGTCAATCTTACGTAATTTTCCTAACATTCCAAAAAGGAGTTACAGTCACCAATGAATACATATGAGCATTCTGTTTCCATAGACGTTTCGAGATGCACGGGGTGTACAATGTGTCTCAAGCGTTGCCCAACCGAGGCAATACGGATCAAGGACGGCCATGCCGTTATCAATCCCGATCGGTGCATTGATTGCGGTGTATGCATTCGTTACTGTCCCAACAACGCCAAAAAGGCGACCTACAGCAAGCTGGATGCCGTAATGAAGTACAAATGGAAGGTTGCACTTCCTGCTCCTACACTTTACGGTCAGTTTGAAGAGCTTGAAGACGTCGACTACGTTTTGCAGGGGCTTCTTGACATCGGCTTTGACGATGTGGTTGAGGTTTCGCAGGCGGCGGAGCTCGTTTCCGCTTATACGCGTCTTTACCTGAAGAACGAAGGTGTCATCAAGCCCGTCATCAGCTCTGCTTGCCCGGTTGTTTTGCGTCTCATTTCCTTGCGCTATCCCATGCTCAAGGAGCACATTATGCAAATGCTCCCGCCTATGGAGATCGCTGCAAGAATGGCGCGAGACAAGGCAAAACGTGAACACCCCGAGCTTGCGGATGAGGACATCTGTATTTGCTTCATTTCTCCGTGTCCCGCAAAGGTTTCGTACGTAAAAAACGGCTTTGGAGAATACAAGAGTGAAGTGGACGAGGTTCTCTCCATCAGCGATATTTACTTCAATCTCATCAACGTGATGCGTCGCGGACATACCCCGGCCCCCATCTCCCATTCCGGCATGATCGGTATCGGTTGGGCGGCATCGGGCGGTGAATCCTCGGCAATCTTCAACGATAAGTATCTCGCGGCAGACGGTATCGAAAACGTCAACCGCGTGCTCGACCAGTTAGAAAACGGCAACATCTCCACGCTTGAGTTCATCGAGCTCAACGCCTGCCCGGGCGGTTGCGTGGGTGGTGTTATGGCTTTGGAGAATCCATTTGTTGCAAAAGCAAGATTGCAGACACTCCGTCGCTATCTGCCCGTTTCTCAAAACTACTTGAGTGAGGATGAGAAAGAGTATATACCCGAACATTACTTTTTTGAAAATATGCCTACCTACCGACCCATTCAACGCTTGAGCGAAAACTTTGCGGTTTCCCTGAGAATGATGGCGGATATTCAAAAGCTTCGTGACGTTCTCCCCGGCATTGATTGCGGTGCTTGCGGTGCTCCCACCTGCCGCGCATTCGCCGAGGACGTTGTCAGAGGAAACGTCAAGCGCAATAGCTGTCCGGTAGAAAAATGCAAACAAATGGACCAACAGTGCAGCAAGGAGGAATTATGTTGAAGGTTTGTGATATTGCAGAAAAGCTTTCCTTAAAACCTCTTTCCTTAGCGGACAGCACCCGCGAGGTGACCGGTGTTTACATTGGAGACCTGCTCAGTTGGGTGATGGGACGTGCCGAAGCCGGTGACGCCTGGATCACTATTATGTCCAACATCAATATCGTAGCGG